>JAABVY010000135.1 GCA_011777135.1 Candidatus Zixiibacteriota bacterium
AGAGTCTTTGTATACTGATATCTCCATTGTGGGTTATAATATTAATTTTTTTGTGTGGCAAAAGAAAAAATATTATTCCCCGATCGCCTTAACGATCACACGCTTCCTTCTCTTGCCGTCGAATTCGGCATAATATACCTGCTGCCATGGTCCCAGGTCGAGCTTTCCTTCGGTTATCGGAAGCAGTACCTGGTAATGCATGAGGAGCGCCTTCAGATGAGCATCGCCATTGTCCTCTCCTGTTCGGTGGTGACGGTACTCCTTTCCGAATGGCGCGAGGCTGTCAAGCCATTCATCAATATCCTGAATCAATCCCGACTCGGCGTCATTGACATAAACCGCAGCCGTGATATGCATAGCGCCTACCATGACAAAGCCCTCCTGAATTTTAGACTTCGACACAGCATCCTCTACCTCATCCGTGATATTGATATATTCTCGTCTGCTTTTGGTCTGGAACCAGAGATAGTCAGTGTATGATTTCATATTAAACCTCCAATGTTTTGCGATTTGAGAAGTCGTAGGGCGGGTTCCCTGCAAACATGCCAATTTATTAGAGTCAGGGGCACAGGGCTCCTGCCCTACAAAAAATCATAATTCGCGCGGAGTACGACTACGCGCTCAGGGTATTTCCACGCCCAAATAAATTTGGGCGTGCCATCCAAAACAAAATTTACCTCACATATTCAAAATGCTGTCCATGCCCATGCGGCGGAGAATATCCGAGGCAATCTCCTCGATTGCGCGGCGGGTGACATCTATGGTATCGATGTTCAGCTCCTCATATATCTGACGTGAAAAGCGGAGCTCATCCCTGATCTCGCGCATATCATAATATTTCTCGAACTTGCTCTTGCCCACATAATCCGTTGCCAGGACATGAGACCGCTCCAGCCGCACCATGGAAAGCACCTCGGGCTTCATTAAAAGTCCAAACAGCTTCTTGCGATCTATATCTTCAAGCTTCCGCAGTAGATTGGCTTTATAATTAAGGTCTTTTATAATGGGAATATTGGCAGCTTTAAAACCATGATTGCAGGCCAGATACATGCTGATAGGAGTTTTGCAGGTGCGCGAGACACCCAGGAGGACAAGATCTGCCTGGGGCAGTTGGTAACCACGTCCATCATCATGCTCGACTGTAAAACCGATTGAGTCTATCTTGGAATAGTATTTGTCATCTATGACCTGCAGAAGTCCCGGTTTGAAATTTGGATGTACGCCCAGAAAGCGCTTCATAGTCTTGAGCATAGGCTCCAGCACATCCAGATGTAAAATGTCGCGGTCGTGTAATTTATTATGAAAGTGCCGTCGCAGATCATCGGAGATGATAGAAAATATCACCAGCGAATCCGGATCGATCGATTTAAATATCGCATTCGCTTTCTGCTTGGAACGCACCCCCTGATGAATATTCTCGACCATGAAATTAACTCTCTGATCCTCGTACTGAGCCAGAACAGCGTCCATCAGGCGTTTGGCGGTTTTTCCGGTGCCATCGGATACTATCACAATCTTTTTTGCATCATTCTGATACAAGCTGTAACCTTCCGTTCAAGTGCAGTCTTATATTAGGTCTGTCTAAGCCAATGGTCAACCACAATCTGCTAATGTATTCATTTACCGGAAAACCGTCCAAACATTCTCCGATACCAGGGCCTTCTCACCTTTTGATCGGTTTCCAACAGGGCCATAATGTCTTCATGTGCACTCGAGGCCGCCTCTCTTCCAATCTCGATTATTTCCTCATATCTGGCAAATTCGGCCCAGTGAAAATGAGCGACATCCGGAGAGATCACCAGATCTGCCTTTTCCAGAATCATCTTATTCAGTTTGATCCGTGCGAGTTCGTCAGAGCGCATCAGAACATCCAGGCC
>JAABVY010000361.1:0-249 GCA_011777135.1 Candidatus Zixiibacteriota bacterium
AATTGCAATTTATGCCCTGGTGCGCTTCATCGATATAGGTGCCCGGGATGATCTCGGCTATATATTTGGCGGATCATTTGAGTCGATCATGTTCATTATTGAAATCAGCATGATAATAATTATACCACTGATAATTCTGAGCATACCCAAAGCGCGCCATTCGCTCAAGGGGCTTTGGGCGGCATCGCTGCTAGTTGTTCTCGGAATAGTCTTCAACCGTATCAACGTCGCGGGTCTGATGATGACCTC
>JAABVY010000361.1:279-5637 GCA_011777135.1 Candidatus Zixiibacteriota bacterium
GTAGTATCGGCCGCGGCATTGGCATTCTTGTTTGCGGTCGAACATTTCAAGGTCTGGAAAAAAATGCCTATCGATCCCGAGGCCAAAGTGGAAAAACTTCCCGAATTCGATCGAGCTTCGAATACATGGCTGGGCCGTCCTGAAGTTGCAGCGCGAATTAAATATTCCCTGGCATTCGTGCTGGCGGTTGCTGTCGGCCTGATGTTCTGGCCATTTGACAGGCTGGAAAGTCAGGGTATCCAGGATACTCCGGTGGTCAAGGCCCGCGGAGGCGAAAAGCTGATCATAAACGGCAACCGCAACTTTGACCTGGTGCTGTTCAAGCATAAAATTCATGAGGACACACTGGGTGGTCAGGAGTCCTGTGCAAAATGCCATCACATGAACATCCCGGGCGATAAAGAAAGCGGATGCTGGCAATGTCACTCTGATATGAATAAATATATGGACGCCTTCCGTCATGACTGGCATGCCTCACCATCAGGGGCAAATCTCGGCTGCGTGAAATGCCACGAACCGGATCAGCCCAAGATGGCCTCGACTGCATCAGAGTGCAAAGAATGTCACAAGGATTTGATACCGCCTGGGGCGACAATAAGGGTCGAGGATTACATTGCTCCCGGTTATGTGGATGCTATGCATGGCAGCTGTGTGGAGTGTCATAAGGAGAAAGCAGTGGCGCTCAATAAGCCAAAGCTGCCGCAGTGTACCACCTGTCATGACCAAGAGGTTTCCGACAGTGTCAATCAGGCTATTGCAGCGAAGCATCAAGGAAAGCAATCAACATGGGTAACAATGCCTGAAATCGAGGAGAATTAAGTAGATGTCGTATAAAGTACTTGTCATAGATGATGAACCGGATGTTCTCAAGTATCTGGAGTCAGTATTATCAGATGGCGGATATGAAGTCGAGACTGCGGAAAGCGGAAAAGAAGGCTTCGAGAAAGCATGTGAATGGCTGCCTGACTTGATCTGTCTTGATATCATGATGCCTAAGCAGTCGGGAATATCGGTTTACAGCAAGATCCGCAAAGATAAGAAAACATGCTCTATACCGGTCATCATCCTGACAGGAATCGAGAAAGGCGATGATTTTGACTTTCATGAGTGGGTGGGTGATAATGATTTGGCCCCACCCGAGCAATTTCTGGAGAAGCCGATTAAGGTCTCCGCATTTCTGGAAACAGTCGAGAAACTAGTCGGCTCCGGGAAGGTTGAGTCGCAATGAATAAGTTAATTGTCGATGACTTGAAGGAAAGCACTGTCCTCGAGGGAATCCCATTCAATGCGGCAATTGTCGATCGATACTATAATATCCTAGCCGCCAATTCGCGTTTCAAGCAGTATTTCGGCCCCTGGGAGGGTAAGAAGTGCTACGCCGCATATAAAGGTCTGGACAGTCCCTGCAAAAACTGCCCCACCCTGGAGACATTCGAGGACGGTAAGAAGCGTGTGATTGATGGTGTGGGGAAGGACGTGCACGGCAGAACGGCGCATTATGTTACTCATATTGCACCCATAAAAAATAGTGATGGCGAAGTTTTGTATGTTCTTGAGATGTCGCATGATATCACCGAGAG
The DNA here is from genome assembly GCA_011777135.1 of Candidatus Zixiibacteriota bacterium. Lineage (GTDB taxonomy): Bacteria > Zixibacteria > MSB-5A5 > JAABVY01 > JAABVY01 > JAABVY01. The sequence continues at coordinate 1,860 of JAABVY010000361.1, forward strand.
CAAAAACTGGCTGAAGGAATACAATATTCTCTTTGAAAGAGTGCCCTGCTATATTACAGTCATCGACCGAGATTTTAAGATCATCCGCGCAAATGAACGCTTCCGCGAGGTCTTTGGCGAAAATGTCGACGATCATTGCTACAAGGTCTACAAAAACCGCTCCCGCAAATGCGATCATTGCCCTGCAGCAAAAACGTTCAAGGATGGGCAGATCCATTCCTCCAACCAGGTCGGTATAACCAAGACCGGAGAGCGGGCGCATTATGTGGTTACCACCGCTCCCCTGACACGAGGCGAGGAGGAGATTGCGCACGTGATCGAGATTTCCACCGATGTCACGCAGACCAAGAAGCTGGAGGAGGAATTGCAGCGCATTCATGCATTTCAGAAAGCGCTGATCAAGAACTCCAATGACGGCATTCTAGCTACCGACACCGATGGAAATGTCACTATCTTTAATCCCGCAGCCAGAGACCTTCTGGGATATCCTGAAAAAGGAAGGCCGACCCTGAAGGATATCAATCGTATGCTGCCGGGTGAATATATCGAGATGATGGATGATAAGGAGGATAAGTGTGTTCTCGATGAGTCTGTTGTGCTGGATAAGAAAGGCCAGGAGATTCCGGTCAGGTTATCTGGTGCTACTTTGAAGGACCGCAGAAAGACCCTGGGCTATGCGGCCTTTCTACAGGATATCCGCGAGCTGAAGGAGCTGGAGAAGGAAAAATTGAATGCAGAACGTCTCTCGGCCGTGGGACANNGCCGTGGGACAGACTGTCTCGGGTCTGGCGCACACGATCAAAAATATCCTGATGGGTCTGGAAGGCGGTATGTATATGGTGCATTCCGGGCTGAATAAGGATGACAAGGAACGCACCAAGGAAGGCTGGGGGATTCTGGAAAAGAATTTTGATAAGATCACAACTCTGGTAAAGGATTTTCTTTCATTTGCCAAGGGGCGAAGGCCCAATGTTCAGATGATCGATCCCAACCAGCTTATCAAAGATATAATCGATCTATACAGCGACTCCGCCAATCAGGCCGGGATAAAGCTGATACCAAGACTCGATTCCAATCTCAGGCCGGCCTCGCTTGATCCGGATGGGATTCATACCTGTCTCACGAACCTGGTCTCCAATGCTCTGGATGCCTGTGTTATGAGCGAAAAGAAAAATCCGCAAATAGTACTTTCCACACGCCAGGAAAATGATACATTGATATTCGAGGTTTCGGATAACGGTATGGGTATGGATTACAATATCAAGCAAAAGCTGTTTACGACATTCTTTACCACCAAGGGAGGAGGCGGAACCGGCCTGGGACTTTTGACCACGCGCAAGATCGTGCAGGAACATGGCGGTGCAATAGATTTCGAATCAGAGGAAGGCAAGGGATCTGTATTCAGGCTCTGCTTTCCGCGCAGACGCCTTCCGGAACCGATGGATAAAGAAGAAAAAGCTAAGACAGGAGAATAAAGCAGATGGCTGATCAATTAGACAAAACTGTGCTGGTTGTTGATGATGAACCGGATGTTGTCCGCTTCCTGCAGATGGCTCTGGAGGATGACGGCTTCACGGTGGTTACCGCCAGTGATGGTCTGGAGGGGCTTGAGAAGGCCAGGAAATTTAAGCCTGATTTGATTTCAATGGATCTGGTTATGCCCAAACATTCAGGCGCCAAGATGTACCGTGAGCTTCAGAAGGACAAGGAATTGAAAAAGATTCCGGTGCTGATCGTGACCGGGCATGCTCATGACGAGCTGGGCAAGGCTGATCTTGAGGAACTTACTATGTCCGGACCGGGCATATATCTGGAAAAGCCGGTTAAGCCGTCAAATTATGTTGCCAATGTGCGCAAAATGCTCGATATGCCCGACAGCGGTCAGCCGGAGAAAAAATCAGGCGATACAGATAAGCTGAAGGAAGAGCTGGAATCACTTGCCAAAGATGCCGATCCCGAGAAGCTGAAAAAGATTATCGATGAATTAAAGAAGAAATAGATTTTCGTAAATCAAATCCTGAAGGGATTTGACAATATGAATGCATCCAAATGATGTCAAGCCCCTGCAGGGCTTGACCTAAAATATCGCACTAGGTGTCCAATTTATATAAACATTGTGCTGCCGGTGCGCTCGTTCTCGAAGGATAATATATAATGACTACTTAAGTAATTCTTTTAATTTGTCTTTAGTTTCATCATTTACATCTAGATGTGGGTAGATATAATCGACATAATCAAAGGCCTTATCTCCATTTTTATTAAAAACATCTTTGTTTGCATTAAACTTTAATAGAAGTCTGACCTTATCAAGATTACCATTGAAAGCAGCTAACATTAATGCTGTAATACCATCTACATCTCTTTTCTGTTTTGTATTTGCTCCTCTCTCTAAAAGTAATTTCACAACATCCAAAGAACCAAAACTACATGCAGCCATTAAGGCTGAATAACCATTGTACAAAGTATCATTAATGCTACATCCATACTCTATTAAGTTCTCTACGATATCCTCGTTACTATGCATACAAGCTAAAATGAAAAATGACAATGTACTGTCATCTTTCTCTAAATTAACATTGCCTGTAGCGAGAAGCATTTCCAATGCATCATTATTTTGTGCCCTTATTGCCATCTCTAGGGGGGTCATTCCATTTTTATCTGAGTAATTTATATTTTCACCTTTATCAATTAATTTCTGAATATGCTCAATTTCACCTTCATAGATGGCAAACATAAGCTCAGACCAGTCAGATTTATCATCATCCCATCTATCAGAGTGCGCTAAGGTGACGACACTTGCAAAAAGGAGGATTAACAATGCTGAAATAATTTTATAAATGTTATTGTTCATGGTAAAGCCAATAACCTTTGTTCCATAACTCCAATAATATGAATTTCAATTATGATATATGAAAGCATTACATTTTTCACAAAGATAATTACGTCTCAGACGAAGTGGCCACCTCGATACTAATATATAAGCCACGGTTAGCCTGAAATCAACAACTTTTTGATGTAGGTCTGGTTTCCTGCGAATCCGTCAGCAGCCGGATCTCCCACCTGCCAACGAAAGATAGAGAGGCAGGAGCAGCACAGGGTTCCTGTCCTACAATTAATATCCACTTAATATCGGCCCCCATTGGAATTCATATCGGGCACGGCTTTAACTACAGTTTGCCAATGCACAAATCCGCATGATTCGGGGGAACATGAAGAATTTCTCCGAGTTAAATATATTTTGAGCTTGTGTCCGGGCCGGCCGGAAATTAGATTCATGCCTATATATCGCCCCTAAGGAGGTTTCATGAGGCAGCCACGGGAAGTTTTATCCCGAGTAACTCATACATATGCTCTAATTCTGACGCTTATTCTGATATCCTTAACAATAAGCTGTTCCCGCAATTCCGATGGTAATAGTCGTGGAGATAATGAGGGACTGATTCCCTCAGTAGAGGCGGTACAGGCTCGTTTCGGTAGCCTTCCACTTACAGAGCGTTTGAGCGGAGTGGTCAAGGCCATGAATCAGGTGGAATTATATCCGCAGGTCAGCGCCCAGGTGGCCCAGGTTTATGTTCAGAATGGCAATCCGGTGCAATCCGGCGAGCCGCTGGTAAGGCTTCGTGATACGGAGTTCCGTGAACAGCTCAAACAGGCCGAGGCCAATTATCAGATCGCGCTGGCCCAGGCCAAGCAGGCCGAGGCGGAACTGAAACGGATGCAAGCGGAACTTCAGCGCAGCAGAGATTTGGCGGAAAAAGAGCTAATCAGCCCCACAGAA
>JAABVY010000361.1:5731-5934 GCA_011777135.1 Candidatus Zixiibacteriota bacterium
CATCGATGAAAGAAAGGAAGCTCTGTCCAGAACCGTAGTCAGGGCTCCAGTTGACGGCACAGTGGGAAACCGCAATGCCGAGGTCGGCATGCTGGTGACCCCTAATACCAGGCTGTTTACACTGGGGCAGATGGATACGGTTAGGGTTGAGGTAGTGCTCACCGATCGTATGCTGGCTTATATTGAAGAAGGCCAGCGGGCCG
>JAABVY010000338.1 GCA_011777135.1 Candidatus Zixiibacteriota bacterium
CCGGGGTATTATGAGTGATAAAGACTACCGCATGCGCATCCATCTTGGAGGCTATCTTAGAAAGATCCTCCAGATTTTCTCTGCGGTTTTCCTCAGGCGTACCGGTGTTCTTGACACTTAGAAGCTTGACAACTTCATAGGCGGTATCGACATCGGCTTCGGTCAGCCAGATTTCCTCCGGCTCACGCTTTCCATACTCCTGGGCGGCCAATGCTGATGGAATTACCATCAAGGCTATGAATGTGAAAATTGATACAATCAATAATTTTGAATTGAGCGGTTTCATGATAGAACCCTCCAACTTTGAGCTACAAAATTTCCTCTTTTTTGTCCCTGCCTGCAATCGCATTTTCAATAAATTTGATGATATCCTCGGTAGGTGTGCCCGGCCCGAAGAGCTTGTCGATGCCTTTTGCCTCCAGAGCTTTGATATCGTCCTCGGGTATTATGCCTCCGCCAAAGAGAATAATATCCTCGGCTCCCTTTTCCTCGAGTTTCTGTTTGATAGCGGGGAAGAGGGTCATGTGGGCGCCTGAAAGAATCGAGATCCCCACACAATCGACATCCTCCTGAATGGCGGCCTCGACAATCATGGTAGGTGTCTGGCGCAGACCGGTATAAATAACCTCCATGCCTGCGTCGCGCAGGGCGGAGGCTATGACCTTAATACCGCGGTCATGCCCATCCAGTCCGGGTTTTGCCAGCAGAACTCGTATCTTTCTTTCCATATTCTCCTTATTGTTTGTACACTTACAGTTAGCCTTGGAATATAGCCAAGTTTAATGAAAATGCAACAAAAATCCCCTCCAGTTCTTTTGCCGACAGGGGTTTATTATTATACACTCGGATGGGTCAGGTATTCCGGGATTTTTTTGATGTCTGCAGACAAAATGAATAGAGGTTGTTGGAGTATTCCATTTGGCAGAATTGGGTATTGATCCCTAATTATCAGGATTGGACCCGCTTCTGACTGGCGATTATTTCAGATTTCCCGCTTGCCAAAAGGGAGCTAAAATAATATATATACACCTGAATTTTTTCGAGAGGAGCTCAATTTCTATGATCGATACATCGGATTTCTTTAAGGGAATGAAAATCGAAATCGATGGTGAACCCTTTATAATACTGGACTTTCAGAACGCCCGTACCGCGCAGAGACGCGCCAATGTTACCACCAAACTGAAACATCTGCAGACCGGCCAGGTACTCGAGAAAACATTTTCATCCGGCACCAAATTCGAGGAGCCGCCTTTTGAGACACGCGATATGCAGTATATGTATAATGACGGCGAGAGCTACCATTTTATGGATACCGACACCTACGACCAGATTGCGATTCCAACCGAGGCTATCGGGGATGATAAATGGTATCTGCTTGAAAATCATACATATGAGATCCTGTTCTACCGCGGAAATGCCATAAACATCAACCTGCCCACCTCGGTTGTGCTCGAGGTTGTCGAGGCCGAGCCGGCAATCAAGGGCGATCGTGTATCGAACGTCATGAAGGGCGCCAAAGTAGAGACCGGGCTGGAGGTCAAGGTGCCGATCTTTGTCAAGGAAGGGGACAAGATCAAGATCGACACCCGTGACGGCAAGTATCTGGAGCGCATGTAATTGGAAATCATCGAGGCTCCCGATGAATATATCGGCACCGATGAATCCGGCAAAGGGGATTATTTCGGGCCTCTTGTGATAGCGGGAGTATATATCGGTCCGGGAAACCAGGCCCATCTCGAAAAGTTAAATATCCTCGAGTCTAAGCGAATCTCCGATAATCGCGCCATATCGCTTTCAGAAGAAATCAAAAAGCTCTCACATACATCGGTAGTGGTCATCGGCCCCGAGAAGTATAATGAACTTCATACCAAAATGAAGAACCTCAATAAACTGCTGGCTTGGGGGCATGCCAGAGTTATTGAAAATATACTGGATTTACACGATTGCCAGGCGGCTATTTCGGATCAGTTCGGGGATGAGTCCCTGATCAAAAACTCGCTCATGAAAAAGGGAAAGAATATAAAACTCCAGCAGACGCCCAGGGCTGAGAGATTTCTCGCGGTGGCGGCGGCCTCGGTTCTGGCGCGCGGTGCCTTCCTGAATTATCTGAACAGGCTGTCAACTCAATACGGGATAAAATTCCTGAAAGGGGCCTCCAATCTGGTCGATCAAACCGGAAGTGAGTTTATCAAAAAATTTGGTCGCGATAAACTTAAAATGGTCGCCAAGCTGCATTTCAAAAATACCAGGAAAATAGAAGCTCTCTGATTCCCTCTAATTAAAAGCAAAATAATAGCTTAATTGCTATCAAAATCAGATTTATTCCTCAACTGAAACCGCAATTATCCGATATTTCTTATTAGCGGGCTATTCTGAAGGGCTTTGTATGAT
>JAABVY010000295.1:0-228 GCA_011777135.1 Candidatus Zixiibacteriota bacterium
TGGCCTGCATGTTTACCTGCAGATTCGGTTCCAGGAATGATGTCGCCAGCTCGGAGAATTCCGAATTCGATATATTTGTAATTGTATCTGCATACCCGCGCTGACGCAGCAATCCCCTGATCTCATTCATGGTCCGCATACTATCGAAATCAACGTTATACCTCTGCAGACGTTTCCTGATAAGCGCCCGGTCATAATCATAATCCGATAGATCGATCGAATCCGGCA
>JAABVY010000295.1:309-4593 GCA_011777135.1 Candidatus Zixiibacteriota bacterium
GTATTCGGTTTAAGCTGCTTCAGCGAATCGACAATATTCGCCCTGGTGATATCCGCTTCTTTCAGCGATCTGAGACGGCTGAAGAACGATACGGCACTCCGATATACCTGCTCATAACGGCCGACATCATAGTCGAATATGAGCGGCAGATTGGCCAGCACCTCTTCTTGATCACTTTCAATCTGCTCAGGTGAGCGCTTGACCTCGAAATCAAACGGGGCCACGATATTTTCGCGTGCAATATCATTCAAGCGCGGCAGCTCGACCGGCTGATAGACAAGCTGCTGGGGATAAGCCAGAGTAATGATAAGTCCCGCAAACAGTATAAGTAGCGACTTATACAGATAACGGTCTTTGGATTTCTTGCCGTTATAGATTTCCCCGGCAAGCTTCAACTTCTTCTTGATAATACGTTTCAAACGTATTAATAGACGAAACACTCTATTAAACCTCTTTTATTTTCTCTTGGCGTTCTCGTAGGCCTTGATGATATTCTGTACCAGGCGATGCCGTACCACATCTTTCTCATCAAGGTATATAAATTTTATGCCGTCAATGTTTTTGAGGATTTTTTGTGCGGTAATCAGTCCGGAGACCCGGTTAGACGCCAGATCGATCTGGGTAACATCACCGGTAACAACAGCTTTTGACTTTTCTCCCAGACGGGTGAGAAACATCTTCATCTGTGCGGTAGTAGTATTCTGGGCTTCATCCAGAATAACGAATGCGGAATTGAGCGTTCTGCCCCTCATGAAGGCCAGGGGAGCGATTTCGATCACTCCCAGCTCGAGTAGCTTCTTTATTTTTTCAGACGGCATCATATCATGTAAAGCGTCATACACAGGCCGCAGATAAGGATCCACCTTGGCACGGATATCTCCCGGCAAAAACCCCAGAGATTCACCGGCTTCCACCGCAGGCCTGACCAATATCATTCTCTGAACAATCTTCTTCTGCAATGCATTTACGGCCATCGCGACCGCCAGGTAGGTCTTGCCGGTACCGGCCGGGCCGATTGCGACCACAATGTCATTCTGCTTGATCGCATCCACATATATCCGTTGACCCACCGTGCGCGGCACGACTTTGAACTTGCCTGATGTTACCAGCGCATCGGTTGACATCTGCTCGGCGGGACCCTCGCCATTTTCCTTCAGCATCGAAATGGCATACCATACATAGCTTTCGGGAAGTTCGTAATTCTTGGCGAGATATTCTTTGAGGTCCGCAAACAGCTTCTCCACTTTTTCTACCTGTTCCGCAGTACCCTCGGCAATAATCTCATCCCCGCGGGCGATCAGTCGTGTGCCAAGCTGTTCCTCGATAATCCGCAGATGTATATCTCCAATGCCGAAAAGCCTCTGGAGATCGGTGTCACCTATTCTAAACTTTCTTGTAGTAGTCTCTTCCAAATATTATCCTGTAAAATTCGATCTACTCAAATATAATATATACGACGCTAAATGTATATATTAAGAATACTTCAATCCTGTTTATAACTATTTTAGTACATTAACGTTTCAATTATTTTTTTCGTCAATTGCCAGCCTGATTTTGAGTTCTTTTAGCTGTTCCTCGCTCACCGCGGATGGCGATCCGTCCATAAGTGATTGTGCCGTAGTCGTTTTTGGAAATGCAATTACATCCCGTATGGATTCTGTGCCGCACAAAAGTGCCACAATTCTGTCGATTCCCGGGGCAATTCCGCCATGAGGCGGTGCGCCCAGCTCCAGGGCCTTCAAAAGAAACCCAAAGGCCTTCTCAGCCCGCTCATCGGACATTCCCAGCACATTCAGGATCTTCTGCTGAATATCGCGGCGATGATTTCGAATTCCACCTGAGGCGATTTCCACGCCATTCAGAACAAGATCATACTGGTTGGCGTAAATTCTTGCCCAGGGATGATTTGGATCAGAAAAATCCTCCTCCGCCCCGAAACCCTCGTCCAAAAGCGGAATGTCAGCTTCTACAGGCGATGTCACTATGTTATGCATGGCATCGAAGCGGTCGGCTTCGGGATTGTATTCAAATAACGGAAATCTCGTGACCCACAAGAATTGCCATTCATCTTTTCTGATCAAGCCGAATTGTTTGCCAAGCTCCTTACGTAGCTCGCCCAGGCTTTCAGCAGCGGTTTTGGGCTTATCTGCAACCATGAGAAATATATCACCCTCAATCATTCCCAGGTTTGAGAAAATATCCTTGATTTCTTTTTCCGACAGGAACTTTGCAATTGGAGATTTTATACCGTCAGAGGTCAGGGCGATGGTTGCCAGTCCTTTGGCGCCGAATTTTTTAACCAGATCCTCAAGATTCGAAATCTGTTTGCGGGAGAGATCAGCGCCATTTTCGACTTTGATACCCCTGACACAGCCTCCCGAAGCCACCGTTCCTGAAAACACCTTGAATTTTGATTCCCTGACAATCTCGGATATATCTTCAATCGCCAATGGATTCCTTAGATCCGGCTTATCGCTGCCGTATTTTTTCATGACATCATCATAGGCATAGATCGGGAAAGGTGTGCTGACATCAATATCACGGGTTTTCTTGAAAGCGTAGGCCATCATCTGCTCCGTCACCTCGAAAATATCATCCTGGGTGACAAAACTCATCTCCATATCTATCTGCGTATGCTCCGGTTGACGATCCGATCTCAGTTCCTCATCCCGCAGGCATCTGGCAATCTGAAAATACTTGTCAAACCCCGAGCACATGATGATCTGCTTGAAAAGCTGAGGCGACTGCGGCAACGCGAAGAATTTCCCGGGATGAATTCGCGAAGGTACGATATAGTCTCGCGCTCCCTCGGGAGTTGATTTCATAAGCATGGGTGTTTCAATTTCATAAAAACCCTCGCTGTCCATAAAATCTCTTACCGCTTTAATGAATCTATGCCTGAGAGCAATATTTCTCTGTAGCGGAGCCCTGCGAAGATCTAGATAGCGATAGGTTAAACGCAGATCCTCCAAAGCTTTGACGTCTTCCTCTATTTCAAAAGGCGGTGTTTTCGAGGGATTCAGGATGACCAGCTTCTCAACTTCAATCTCCACCTCGCCTGTGTCCATTTCCGGATTTATCATCCCCTCCGGTCGTTTGTTGACCGTTCCGGTGGCTGATATAACGAATTCATAGCCCAGTTTCCCGGCTTCCTTCATCTGCTGCTCTGAAAGTCTCTCGGGCCGGAAAACAAGCTGGGTGATACCATATCGATCACGCAAATCTATGAATATCAGGCCTCCGTGATCACGCCTTCTGTGAACCCATCCATTCAGCGTAACCGTCGAACCGGCATCTGCGCTTCTCAATTCGCCGCAAGTATGATCTCTTTTATGCTCTGAAAAATTGAACAATATTCTCTCCAACTTTATGACACACTTTAAAATATTATCGGTCTAATCTTCTCAAGTTCAAGCCTATAAGATAGGTGGGCGAATGTATTAGTCAATGCTTTTTTAACGTCTCAGCCTGAGGTAATACCAGATCGCCGCCTGGGCTGAAATTGCCCCCAGCCAGTCAGCAATCAAATCGCCAATGGTGGATTCCCGTCCCGGCACAAAGTACTGATGCAGCTCGTCGGTCCCCGCAAATATACAGGCAATCACCACAGCTATTATATGGATTCTGCTTTGAATCGATTCATGCCTGTAGGATAAGAGCGCCACATATAAAAATAGTGAAAGCAGGGCATACTCACCAAAATGATAGAATTTGTCCTCGATAGCTAATCCAATCGATGGCGGCGATACACTGCGCAAGCTGGAGACATAGAATATAAGTGCCATATAGAATATAGCAGGCAGATGCAGGAGTACAGAACGCCAGAAACCGTTTGAAACTCTAACTGGCCAAAATTTGCTGTTATCTCTCATCAATATCTTCCTAATCTTTCTATTTACGGCTCAGACGGGAGGCCGTTTCAATATGGAATGTGTGCGGGAACATATCCACCAGAACAGTCTTGTCCAGCCTGTAGCCATGCTGTCTTAATTCCCGAATGTCTGCCGCCAGAGTGGCTGGATTGCAGGAGATATAGACGATTTTCTGCGGTTTAAGTTTAAATATCCTTATAAGCGTTTTATGACCAATACCCGCGCGCGGCGGGTCGGCAATTATCGTGTCGAATTTCTGATCCTCCTCAATCAGTTTATCCAGTGTCTTCCTCACATCCCCGGCAATGAACTCGCAATTATCAATCTCATTCAGCCGCGCATTTTCTCCGGCGCTTTTTACCGCATCCGGATTAAGCTCAATCCCCAGAACCGAATCGACATTACGGGCAAT
>JAABVY010000103.1:0-9469 GCA_011777135.1 Candidatus Zixiibacteriota bacterium
AAAGCCGCAGCCTGGAACTCCTATTCGCAGCCTGCGCTTTTGCAGATGATGTTCGAGAAGCTGCCTGACCTGGCCAAAGAGATGGCCGCGCCAATCTCCAAAGTGGACAAGATCGTGATGGTCTCCAATGACGGCAAGATGGGCACCTCAAAGATCACCGGCGAGATGGCATCCATGATGTCCCAGCTGCCTGTGGTGGTAAAGTCCATGACCGGCTTTGACCTCGAGGATTGGGTCAAGCGCATGGCCGGTAAGAACGAGGAAGCAAAAACTTCTGAAAGTACCGGCAAAGAGGGCGGCAAAAAGAAGGAATAAGCAATGATTTCCAACCGGATCGGACGTCTCGAATATTCCACCACCCTCCGTATCAATGCCAAGGCCAAGGCCATGAAAGCGGAGGGAATCAATGTCATAGATTTTTCAGTGGGGGAGCCGGATTTTCCGACACCGTCCAATATAAAAGAAGCCGGCATTCGGGCAATTGAGGATAATTTTACCAAGTATACTGCCAATGATGGCATCCCCGAACTGAAAGAGGCCATCCGCGCACGCATAAAGCAGGATTATGATCTTGATTATGCCCGCAATCAGNNCGATCCGCGCCCGTCTCAAACAGGATTATGATCTTGATTATGCCCGCAATCAGATCATAGTGTCCTGCGGCGCCAAGCATTGCATCTATAATGCATTAATGGCTGTGATCAACAAGGACGAGGAAGTGATAATCCCGGCGCCTTACTGGGTATCATACCCGCAGATGGTCCTGATGGCAGAGGGCAAGCCAGTCATAGTCCGTACCAAAGAGGAAAATGGATTCCGGATTACCCCGCAGGAATTAAAGGACAATCTCAATTTCAATACAAAGGCGATAATAATAAACAATCCCAGCAACCCCACAGGCTCGGCTTACACAAGAGATCAGCTCGAGGAAGTGTGCGAGATCGCAGCGAGCGAGGGGCTTCTGATTATCGCTGATGAGATTTATGAAAAAGTCACATATGACAATTTCAAATTTGCATCGATTGCATCATTGAGTGAGAAAATCAGGGAAAAAACGCTGATAGTAAATGGTGTCTCCAAATCGTACTCCATGACCGGATGGCGAATCGGCTATGCTGCAGGGCCGCGCGACATTATCTCGGCCATGAATATTGTGCAGTCGCATATGACCTCGAATGTCAATTCTATTGCACAGAAGGCGGCGGTGGAGGCTTTCTCGGGAAATCAGGATGCAATCAGTCAGATGGTTGCCCAATTCAATTCACGCCGTAACTATATGCTCAATAAGCTCAAGAGAATTCCGAATGTTTCCTGTTATGAGCCCCAGGGGGCTTTCTACCTATTTCCGAATACCTCTGCTTATTACAACACCGAATACGCAGGCATGAAAATCCGTAATTCCTTCGGATTGTCATATTACCTTCTCAAAGAAGCGGCGGTGGCGGTAATACCCGGCAGCGCTTTCGGGGCCGATGAGAATATCCGCCTGTCTTATGCCACCTCGATGGATAATATTGAAGAAGGTACTGACAGGATTATTGAAGCGATGTCGAAGCTGAAAGAGTCGCCCAAGTATAAGGAAGTCGCTCTGCAGAATGTCATGACCGAGCCGAAGAAGATTACTGATGCCAATCTGGAAATTTCTGTCGAGGAGCGGGATGCGCTGGTGCAGGAGGCGGAAGCGGCGTTGCCATATGATCGTTACTTTGAATGGAATGCCAACATAAACGGAATAATCATTCAGCTACGCACCAATGTCCCGCACCTGTATGACTTCTGGGTCGAGAACTGGTATCCCGCACAGCTCGAATCCGATCTGGAACCACATGGAATCATTTATGCGGTCGATGGGATTCCCGGTAGAACCCCGTATGCCTATTACAATCGTGAAATGAAGACCGCAATCATGTTCAATACTACATATTATGGCCAGGTGCGAGCATGGGCCTTGGGTATGGTTGCAGATTTAAGTGAGCGTCTTCTGGATGTTCATGGCTTCAGGGCGGCCTGTCTGGATTATGATGGCAAGGCGATTGCGTTGGTAGGTCCCAAAGGTCTCAAGCGCGGTTCAACTTTCATAAGGATGCTTGATGATGACGACTCGAATTTCGTAACCAATGATTTTGTCTTCGTACGTTATCGTGCCTCTGATGCTGTAGCCGACGCTCCGGAACGCAAATTCTATTTCAAGACAGTTATTGCAAAAGATCACCCGCATTATGAGAGGATTTTCGACCGCAGTAAATGTGAGAATGTCGTCACCAAGCGTTCCGATTGGACCAATACCGATATAATCAGTGAGGAACTTCCTCTTGATCTGGGAGAACCATACTGCTACTGGGGAAGCAAAGATTCGCGTGCGATGGTCGATCCGGCATGGATCAAAGGGCCGCACAAAGTTGTCAAGCGCTCACGGATAAAGGCGGTGGCGCTGCTAGCTTATGAGCCTAATGCTCCTGCGGTACAGAAACTCTCTCAGGATGAGGCGCTTGAATATATTACTGAAGGAAAGTATAGACTTCCGAGCGGTTCGGGCATGACGCCATTCAAGCAGCAGCCCTTCTTCAATCCTTATCTGCTGGGTGACCCGGTTGACCTGGAGGATTTGCAGAGACGTAATTTCCATCAGCTTTTCCGTGTAGCGGACGCGTATAAAATCAATATAGCGGCGATACCGTCAGCAGCGTTGAAGTCCCGCATCAAGGAGTTGATCGGGTAGGAGGTACATTTTATGGCTAATACACTTGGAATCATAAAGCCCGACGGCGTAAGTAGAAAATTGGTTGGAAATGTTATCTCCAGAATCGAAAGAGATGGTCTGATTCTGCGAGGTATGAAAGTATTGAAGCTTTCCAGTGATCAAGCTCAGAAATTCTATGCCGTCCATGAGGGCAAGCCGTTCTATAATTCGCTGGTGGAATTCATGACCTCCGGTCCGATTGTCGTGATGGTAATCGGCGGGCATGATTCCATAGATAGATGGCGCAATCTTATGGGCGCCACCGATCCGGCCAAGGCCAAATACAATACGATCCGGCGCGAGTATGGCACCTCGATCGAAAGAAATGTGGTACATGGTTCCGACAGCGAGGTGACCGCCAAAACTGAAGTAGCGTTCTTTTTCAATGATGACGAAATCTTGCCCAAGGGGATATAGGAATGTCGGATTCGCTTTATGACATGAATGTATACAGCCGCTTCCATCGCGACTTGCAAAGACGATTGAACGGCCCCAATATAAAAGAGGTCAAGCTGAGCGATATGAAGGAACCCTCCTACCAGACCGGTCAGCGCACCAAGCATGGTTCATGGGGTTGGCGTTCGGCTGTTTCCAGTAGAATTGGCGGAAAGACAGTCTATCTCGGATCGGAGAAGGTCCGCGAGTTTCACCTGTCCGATCAGAAGAAGGATATAATTCGTAATGCGCCTGAGGAGCTTGATAAAGTCCTGCACCTGATGGAGACATTGCCGTTTGCGAAACTGCGCAGGCAGATGGGTGAAAATTCGGAATTCAATCCCAAGTGCAATCTTTATATGTCCCTGGCCGATCCAAAGAATGCCCGCAATGTCTGGATGTGGGGGCATACTATGGGTAATGCCACTAATGCGCCCGGGCCGGAATTCACATTGATACATATTCCCGAGGAGCACCACATCCGCCAGCAGGTTTTGATGCTTCCCGATTATAATACCACGATTGTGCTCGGCTCGGATTACATGGGCGAGGACAAGAAGGGCTTTCTGCGTAATGGTATGTTTGCGGCTGATAAGCTGGGCATGCTTGGATTGCATGCGGGGACCAAGGTGGTTATCATCCAGGATAAAAAGAGCGGCAAACTTAAGAAATATGGCGTCCTTCTATTTGGCCTGTCTGCCACAGGGAAGAGCACCTGGTCATGCCATCAGCTCGGCCTCGACTGGAAGAAAGGTGAACGAACTCTGGTCTGCCAGGATGATATCTGTTTTTTGAAAGATGACGGCTCCGCCTATGGTTCGGAGCAGAACTACTTTGTCAAGACTGACGTTGACAAGAAGTTGCAGGAATCGATGTACAATGCCCTTGTTCATAAAAGCGCAATGTATGAAAATGTGATGATCGATTCTGACGGCAATCCGCAGTTTCTGGATGAAAACCTGTGCGGTAATGGCCGTGCAGTTATTATGCGCAAGCAGCTGAAGATCAAGCGGGGTCACTGGCCCTTTGCAATGAAGGACATCTGGTATCCATCATTGAATCTTCCTCCTGTGGATGAGCTCGATGGTATCGTCTTTGCATTCATAACGAGACGCAACACTATCATGACATTTTCACAGCGGCTTAATCCAACTCAGGCCGCACTGGCATATCTCTGGGGCGAGTCCAGTCACAGCTATGCCTCCAATCCGGCCAAGGCGGGTGAGTCTGTTCGTACAGTTGGTACCGATCCATTCATAGTCGGATCGCGGGCCGAGAAAGTAAACAAGTTTTATAAAATCGTGATGGATCTGGCCGACAGTTATCCCGATAAAGTACATTTCTTCCAGTATAACACCGGCGGTATGGGGGAGATAATCGAGAAGGACAAAGATGGCAATAAGAAGATGATTCGCAAAACTGAGCGTGTGCCGATCGACACGATGGCTGCGATTCAACGCGGTGATCTGCGCGGCACTAATGAGTATCGTCCCAGCTTCCTTGGTACCGAGGAAATCGTATCGGCTGAGGGTGTCGACTTGAGCATCTACCGTCCTGAGAAGTATTACAGTCAGGAGCAGATCGATAACTACCTTCGCGATCTTGTCAATGGCCGCCGCAAGTTTACGGAGCAGGTGGCGGAAGAAGGGTTGATGCCCGAGATTATAAGGGCCGCCGAAGAATCATTCAGTATTTCAGCTGATTCCGGCAAGAAGGTCTCGATGGCTTCGATCCGAAAGAAAGAGGAACCGCCTCCTCCGAAAGAGAAGCCGGTTGCAAAATTGACCGACTGGAAACCGAATCCGAGGCTGGCACGTGACCGTGGCTGGCGTTATGGTTGATTTTTTGGATCGCAATAGGTGCGAGAACTGCGTTTGAATCTAATTACCGCCTGAAATTTAAGGCGGTTTTTTGTGAGGATAGATTGCTAATTGGATTGTTTTGACCTGAGCAAAAATTAGACTATGACCAAATTTGAATTTACAGTAGAGGGAACGCCAATCTCACAGCAGGCCAAAAAACGGCGGATACTGAATCAATGGAAGGCGCAGGTCAGGCGCACGGCTAAAAAATATTGGCCGCGCAATCAGCCGCCGACCAAAGACCAGATCCGCATGACCCTGACATATTTCTATAAATTCGAAGCGCTCGATGTGGACAACATGATCAAACCGATTCAGGATTCGCTTATCGGTCTGGTATATTATGACGACAGGCAGATCACTGATGTTTACAGCCGCAAGCGCAAACTTAACACCAGTTTTCGGTTATTGAATGTCTCTCCGGCAATTGCGCGGG
Organism: Candidatus Zixiibacteriota bacterium; assembly: GCA_011777135.1. Lineage (GTDB taxonomy): Bacteria > Zixibacteria > MSB-5A5 > JAABVY01 > JAABVY01 > JAABVY01. The sequence continues at coordinate 5,474 of JAABVY010000103.1, forward strand.
GGTTGGCAAGCGGTCGGGAGTTTTTACATATTTTGATTGAAGACGCGAAGATGGTGTAGAGAATTATGGCCCAACATAAGACAGACATGGAACGCAAGCGGATAACCGCAATCGCGCGCGAGTATGCCGAAAAGGGCTATGATGTCAATATCAGCCCGAATCGCGATGAACTTCCGGAATTCCTTCAGAATTATCGGCCTGATATCATTGCCACCAGTTATAACGAGAATGTTGTTGTGGAAGTCAAGAGCGGGCGCAATCTTGTCAAGTCACCGTATCTCCCCAAGCTGGCCAAGGCAATTGAAGAAAATGAAGGCTGGCGTTTTGAGATGGTGATTACTAATCCGCGCGGCAAGAAAGAACCGATTGAGGATGATATCGATGTTCTTACCAAAGAAGATATCACCAAACGTATTGATGAGATTAAGCATCTTCTGGAGATAGGCCAAATAGAGGCTGCCATTCTNNGATGCGCGAGCGAATCAAGATCAAGCGCCGCACCGCATCATACCTTTCAAAGAAAATGTACAACATGGGAATCATCACCCCTGACGAATACAACGTCCTTCACAACGCAATTGAACTTCGCAACGCGGTCATCCACGGTTACAAGACCGAGAAAGCCGATTCGGCCGTGGTTGTGGATATGCTTGGAATAATTGGGGAATTACTTGGTTCAATATAAGGTGAGTATGTTCAACTGGGTGATTACGTGAGAATGATACTCAATAAGACGCCTACCGCTTCATGCTCTTTTCGACATCACTGAGCATCTCGATCAGATTGGCGGCCACGAAAACGGCGATTCCGAGCGCGACCAAAATAATGATAATTGTCAGAACGACATTCATTGCCCCTCCTTACCGGATTTATCTCAAACTAACATATTTCTATGGTGAGGTCAAGTTTAAACAATGAGGGATAGGGAATTGTGAATGTGGTTATATAAATAAAGTCCAGGGGTGCCCCAAGCTTCAGCTTGGGAATTGCAGATGATTTAGGTTAGATCCGTCCCAATCTAAAGATTGGGTCACCCGGACAGATTTTGATGTTTCTTCAGCATTTTTTTAATAAAACGCCAGCGAAGCGGGGAGGTAGCAGTCGTCATTTGCGAAGGGACGGTCGCTCATAAGGAGCTCATTTTCTTCCAGTTTAAACTTATTCTTGAAAAGGAAATCGAGCACAGAACCATTACTACCGGGTACCCAGACAATCAGCTTCTCGAATTTCCGGCCCCTCATATAGTTGATCGTCTCGGCCAGGCAGGGAATGAGATACTCCTGTTTTGATGATGTTACCGGTGCAATTACTGTATCCCTGGTAATCCAGGTATATCCAATCGGATTGCCTCGATATTTATATATGAACCCATGCACGAGCTCGCTGTCGATCCAGAATTTGTGATCCTCCGGACGGCAAATTCCACGGTTGGGAAGATCGAACCTGTTCAGGATTTCAATCTGATCATAATCCTCAATCGGCTCGGCTTTCAGATCATAGTCAGTTTTGATCTTCTGCACCCGTTTGTTCTTGTCATATTTCCAGGTCATCATGGGCAGCATCTGAATCGGATACATACCGAACTGCGCATACAGCTGCACCGCAAAGGGATTGAAGGCAAATGTCGCCAGGGAACGTGTGTGAATTTCAGCTTCTTTATTGAAGTTATAGACGCGCTTGAGAAGTCTTCTGCCGATTCCCTTGCCCTGAAAGCGCTGATCGGTGAAGAGATGCGCCAGGTACCAGTGACCGTCGCGAATCATGGCGGAAGCATAACCCACCAGCCGATTGCCGGAAAAAGCGCCGATAGTACCGCCCGGATCGGTTTTCAGAAGATGGCACATCATGGTGTTGCGCTTGCGCCCGGGCTTATAGGGCACAGGCGGCATGCTGTGGCTTTCGCGCAGACGGTTCATCGTGCGCATAACCAGCCTCTCGGCCAGCCGTGTATCATCAGGTTTGATCTGTCTTATACTGAGTTTCATATCTCCCTCCCGGCAAATCAGATGTCTCTCCTTAGACGATAAAAAAGGGGAGAGGTTTCAAATCGCGGCGAATTATCCGATTAACTTTTAAGAAGGAGTTGATTGAGACGCTTGTCAACAAGAATAAAATGGGCAAAAAGCCCCAAAATATAGGCTGTTTTGTACGTTTCATTTATAAGTTTTTATTGACTATTGCGAGATGGCCGGTAAATTATACTTTCTTGATACGTCATAGTGGCGGTAGCTTATGTTAAACAGGAATGTTCTTATCTTAAATCAGAATTATGAGCCCTTGACTGTGTGTTCAGTTAAGAGGGCGGTTGTTATGATGCTTTTGGGCAAGGTGGAAATGATCGAGACCATGGATGGCCATATGCTGCATTCGGTCAGCACGGCAATCCGTGTACCCTCGGTTGTAAGGCTGGGATTCTATGTCAAGGTGCCCCGCAAGCGGATATTTCTTTCACGCAAGAATATTATCAAGCGTGACGGACATAGATGTATGTATTGCGGGCGATCGGAGGGCTCGATGACTGTGGACCATGTCATCCCCAAACGAGCATGGGGGGAAGAGATACATGGGAGAACCTGGTTTGTGCCTGCACCAAGTGCAACAACCGCAAGGGTGACCGCACGCCGGAACAGGCCAATATGACCCTGATCAAGAGACCCAGGAAACCCAATCATCTGATGTTCATTCAGAGGTTTATTGGTATTTCCGATGATAGCTGGAAGCCCTATCTGTTTATGGAGGATTTTCATTAGATGGCACAACAGGTGATTCTCTCCGGCATGCAGCCGACCGGTTCGCTGCATCTCGGGAACTATGAAGGCGCGCTCAAAAACTGGATTTCTCTTCAGGACGACTATGAGATGTACTGCTGCATTGTGGACTGGCATTCACTGACATCCCTGTACGATAAAACTGAGGTTCTCAAAGATCAGATATTTCAGATGGCGGTCGATTATATTGCGGCCGGGCTCGATCCTGAAAAATGCGCCATCTTTGTGCAGTCGCAGGTCAAAGAGCATGCCGAGCTGCATCTGCTTTTGTCAATGGTAGTACCGACTCCCTGGTTGGAAAGGGTGCCGTCATACAAAGAGAAGTCCAAGAGCCTCGGTCTGGATTCGTATGGTTTTCTGGGCTATCCTCTTTTGCAGGCAGCGGATATCTTGCTGTACAGGGCCAATTTTGTGCCCGTTGGCAAAGATCAACTGCCTCATATCGAATTGACACGGGAGATTGCCCGGAGATTTAACGGGCTTTATGGCGAAGTTTTCCCAGAGCCGCAGGACAAGCTGACAAAATTCGCCGCGGTACCGGGTATTGACGGCAATCGCATGAGTAAGTCTTACGGCAATCACATCTGCCTCTCGGATACTCCCGAGGAAACTGTTGAGAAGATCTCTAAGATGTTTACCGATCCGGAGAAACTAAGAAAGGGCGATCCCGGCCGTCCGGAAATCTGCCCGGTCTTCACCCTGCATCAAATCTACTCCAGCAAAGATGAAATTGATAAGATTGACAGGGATTGCCGTTCCGGAGCTCTGGGATGTGTGGCTGACAAAAAACATCTGGCTGAAAACATAAACAAGGCGCTGGCGCCTATTCGAGAACGAGCTGCCGAGTTAAAGGCCAATCCGGATACGGTCTGGGATATTCTCAATGATGGCGCCCGGAAGGCTGGAGTCAAGGCTAAAGAAACCATGCAGATGGTGCGGGAAGCGATGAGGTTGATACAATGACAGCCGAAGAACTATTGAAAATAAATCCGTACTCCGGCGAATTCGAGGAGAGTTACGAGGTAAAGCTGGAGAAGTTCGAGGGGCCGCTTGACCTTCTACTTTATCTCATCAAGAAGGATGAGATAGATATCTATGACATACCAGTAGCCCGTATCACCCGCCAGTATCTCGAATACGTAGAGATTATGAAGATGCTTAATCTCGATATCGCCGGTGAGTTCATCCTGATGGCGGCGACATTGATCAATATAAAATCGCGTATGCT
>JAABVY010000103.1:9530-18059 GCA_011777135.1 Candidatus Zixiibacteriota bacterium
GAAGCGACGATATTCGATTTGATGAGAGCCTTCAAGGAAGCGCTTGAAAACCTGGAAAACGACATTTACCATACAGTCAGGATAGAGGACGTCAGTATTGAGGAGAGAGTCGAAATAATAGAAAGAATGTTGAGCGAGAGGGGCCAGGCATCTTTTCAGGAGCTCTACTCGGACAGCCCCTACCGTCTGGTTGTGATTGTGACCTTCCTGGCAATTCTGGAACTGATAAAACTCAATCGTCTGGTCTTAAGGCAGGCCATACCCTTTGGGCCGATAAGGATATATTTGAATAAAAATGAGTAAAGATTTAACTGAAGAACTGACAGAAGAATTAACCGAACGAATGAATTTGACCGAGGCTTTGCTATTCGCCTCTCCCGAACCGCTTGATTATAGGAAGATATCCCGCTTTTTGGGCAGGCTCACAAAGGCTCAGGTGAATGAGGTTATACAGGCGCTTAATGAAAGGTACACCGAGGGCGGACATTCGTTCCGGATACGTGAAATCGCCGACGGTTATCAGCTCTGCCTATTACCCAACATGACCATGGCGGTAGAAAAATTCCTGAAGCGTCAGCGGGAACGCAGGCTCACCCAGGCCGGCCTCGAGACCCTCGCGGTTATTGCCTACAAGCAACCCGTTACCAAGGGTGAGATAGAACACATCCGTGGGGTGGCGGTTGACGGCCCTTTGAATACTCTGCTCGAAAGGAAGCTGGTGACAATTGCGGGCCGTGCCGAAAAAGTCGGCCATCCATTATTGTATGGGACGACCAAAAAGTTTCTCGAGTATTTTGGATTGAAAAATCTAAAAGAGCTGCCGAGAATAGAAGAATTTGCCGAAGCATATAAAGTAAAGAAAAAATCCTCTCAACAGGAGCTCACTTTAAGCGAGGATGAGGGGGGCGATAAGAAAGAACCCAGGTCCAGACTAAAATTCGTGATGAAAGCACCGGAGGAGGATCAGGAAAGTGAGGAGCCCCCGATTGAGGGTGAGGAGGCTCCTGTGGAACGTCATGATGAGGCTGAATAAATTTTTATCTCGCTGTGGTGTCGCCTCCCGAAGGCAGGCGGATGAGATGATCCTGGCGGGAAGAGTTACTGTTAATGGCGAGAAAATCACCAAGCTTGGTCTGATAATTGATGAAATCAATGACGTTGTTCGTGTTGATGAGGAAACCGTCCGCCTTCCGGCCGAAGAATCCTATGTGGTTTTGAATAAACCCAAGGGCTTTATTTCCAGCCTGGCAGATAGATACAACCGCCCCACTGTAATAGACCTGATTAAAGGTGTGAAAGACCGTGTTTATCCGGTAGGACGACTTGACCTTGACACAGAAGGAATATTGCTCCTGACCAATGACGGCGAATTGGCCTATCGGCTGGCGCATCCCAAATTCGATATAAAGAAGGAATATGTGGTCACCATAAAGGGTCTCTTTCCCGAACATCTCACCGAAAAGCTGGAACAGGGAGTGAAGCTGGAAGACGGCTACGTGGCCAGATCAAAGGCCAAGGTTCTATCGGCCAATGAATCCAACTCCGTTCTCCAGATGGAACTGACAGAGGGCAAGAAAAGGGAGATCAAGAGAATTTTCGCGGCTCTGGGATATAATGTAAAAAGTCTGAAAAGAATTCGTTTTGCAGATATTTCGGTTGAGGGGATGCGCCCGGGAAGCTGGCGCTACTTGAATCGTAAAGAGGTTTTGAAATTGAGGCGCAAGGTCGGGTTGCATTAAATCCCGAGATCTTTCACTCTTCAATAGAATGTCTTCTTCCACAAAAATAATTGCTATTGACGGCCCGGCCGGCTCCGGCAAATCGACAACCGCCAGACTGGTTGCGAAAAAGCTGGGTTTTATCTTCCTCGATACCGGCGCCATGTACCGTGCTGTTACACTACTTGCTCTGGAAAAAAAAGTGCCGCTGTCAGATGCTGATGCGCTTGAGGACGTAGCGGCCTCCGTGCAGATTGATTTTAAGGATGATGAAGAAGGGCAAAAAGTGTTTGCCAATGGCAGGGATATAAGCTCGGAGATTAGATCGCCCGAGGTCACAGCCGCCGTCAGCGAGGTCTCGGCTCACGCCGGTGTGAGACGGCATATGGTTGCCAAGCAGAGAGAAATAGGGAAGAAGTATGATATTGTAGCGGAAGGACGTGATACGACCAGTGTGGTCTTCCCGAATGCAACATTGAAGATTTACCTTTTGGCCTCAATCGAAGAGAGAGCCAGGCGGAGGGTGATTGATTTTCAGCGGATGGGAAAGGTCACCACAGTCCAGGAGCAGATCAAAGCCATTCAAGCCAGGGATGAATATGATTCCGACAGGCAGAATTCCCCTCTCAAACAAACATCCGACTCAATCCCGGTTGACACCACGCATCTTACTATCGAGGATCAGGTTAATGAAATTATCAATCTTTTCAGAGAAAAGACAGGCGCATGAAACCCTTCTATAGATTTTCGAGTGCCGTGGCCCGTATATTTGCTAAAATATTTTACGGGGTTAGAGTTTATGGCGAAGAGAATCTGAACTTCGAAGGGCCGGCGCTAATAGCCGCCAATCATATCTCGCTGTTTGATCCGCCGCTTATGGGAGCAATGATACCGTTTGAAATCCATTTTATGGCCAAATCGGAGCTTTTTAAAAATCTGCTCTTTGGCAAACTGATAAGCGCTCTCAACGCCTTTCCTGTAAAGAGAGGCAGGATTGACCGTAATGCCCTACGGATTTCGGGTGAGATACTGAGCGCGGGTGGTAGAATTCTGGTTTTTCCGGAGGGGACGCGTCAGAAAAGCGGAATACTGGCCAGTCCTCGCCCCGGGTCTGCAAAACTCGCGGTTGATTACAATGTTCCGGTTTTGCCGGTCTGCATAATGAATTCAAACCGCTTGAGGCATCTCATTTTCTCCCGCAGACATCTCAAAGTCTGCTACGGCAGGCCTATCGACACCGCCAATTTCATGCCTGACGCAAGGTCTAAAGACCGTATCTACGCTCTCTCAGACCGGATAATGGCCGAGATAAAAAACTTGCAGGAATTCCTGAAAACTGTTTAAAAGGGGCCATTCTTATCCAAATGCATTCACATTTATTTCGTAGATCAGTTGATTGTTTAAAATCATTTTTCGATTATTTTCAGGCGGGAATAATCAGGCTTTCAGGGCGCTTTTGGAAGACTGATAATATCAGGTTTATTTCGCAAAATCGATTGACAAACCCGAAATTTTGATTATATACTCGCTAACCCTTTCAAGGGCAATGCTTGTTTTTAAAGGAGGAATTACCGTAAAATGGCAGAAAGTGCTGAAAAAAAGAAAAAAACTGCTAAGCGAACAGGAGGTGGTAAAAAGGCTTCAAAGAAAACCAGTCCGAAGGATAAAAAGCAAAAGTCAACCACCCAGAAAAAGCGCTCAAAGGTTGAAGAGCGTGCATCACGTCTGGTAACCGAAGTAGCTGGAGATGTCGAAACTCAAGAGACTAAACGGCGCCGACGTGTAGCTAAAAAGGCTGAGCAGAAGCCCGCTAAGCCTGTTGAGGAGGAAATTGAGACAGTCGAATCGATGAAACTTACCGATCTCGATGATTCCGATTACGAATCAGCCGAGTATGAAGAGCTGATGAAGATGTATGAGGAGACTCTTTCAGATTTGAGGGAGGGCGAGATTATAAACGGTAAGGTTCTGGGGGTGACGCGCGACGACATCATTGTAGATGTTGGATTCAAATCGGAGGGTATAATTCCCATCGAGGAATTCCCGGAGCCGGTTAATGTCTCGGTCGGTGATGAGATCGAGGTGTATCTGGATGCCTTCGAGGACCAGAACGGCCAATTGGTGCTCTCCAAGCGCAAAGCTGATTTTCTGCGGGTTTGGGATCGAATCCGCGAATCCTATGAATCCGGAGAACTGGTTCCCGGCCGGGTTAGCCGCAGAATTAAGGGCGGTCTGGTAGTGGATCTGTTTGGGGTTGATGCTTTCCTTCCCGGATCGCAGGTCGCACTCAGGCAGGTGCCCAATTTTGACGAGCTCGTTGGCAGGGAGATGGAGCTGAAGATCATCAAACTCAACAAAAACCGCAGAAATATTGTGGTTTCACGGCGCGTTGTGCTGGAGCAGGAGCGAGAAGAGCTCCGCAGCAAACTGCTGTCGGAAATCGAGGCCGGACAGGTCAGGGAAGGTGTGGTCAAGAATATCACCGACTTTGGCGTGTTTATAGACCTCGGCGGAGTTGATGGTCTCCTGCACATTACTGATATGTCATGGGGCCGTATTTCTCATCCCTCGGAGATGGTCTCCCTGGGCGAGACTATCAATGTCAAGATTCTTGATTTCGACAAGGAAACGGGCCGTATATCTCTGGGTCTGAAGCAGCTTTCACCTTATCCGTGGGAAAATATTGAAGAGAAGTACCCGGTTGGAAAGCGTATCGAGGGCCTGGTTGTATCATTAACAGATTACGGCGCATTCATCGAACTCGAGAAAGGCATTGAAGGACTCATACATATATCAGAGATGTCCTGGACTCAACATATCAAACACCCCTCAAAGATAATGCAGGTGGGCGATAAGATTGAGGCGGTAGTTCTTTCAGTGGACAAGGAAAACGAGAAGATTTCGCTTGGGCTCAAGCAGCTTGTCGAGGATCCCTGGAAGACGATTGATGAGAAATATCCGGTCGGCATGAAGCTCAAGGGCCGGGTTAGAAACTTAACGACATTCGGCGCATTTATCGAGCTCGAAGAGGGTATCGACGGCCTGATTCATATTTCCGACATGTCCTGGACCAAGCGTATCCAGCATCCCTCGGAGATTATGAAGAAGGGTGATGTTGTTGATGTTGTTGTACTTAAAATAGATAAGGAAAACCGCAGAATCTCTCTGGGCCATAAGCAGCTCTTTGACGATCCGTGGCCGAATCTTTCAAAGAATTACGCAGTCGGCGCCGATGTGCTCGGTACGGTTGTGCGCATCCTTGACCGCGGTGTGATAGTCGAGCTGCCGGGCGGAGTTGAGGGTTTTGTTCCAACCAACCAGCTCGGTAAGGAAGATCTGGCCAAGCCCGAGGAAGCGTTTAAAATTGGCGATGAGCTGCCCTTGCAGGTGATCGAGTTCGATCAGCCTGGACGCAGGATTGTACTCTCGGTCGACGCTTATTACAAGAAGCGCGAGAGGGATGAGCTGGAGCAGTTCCTTGCCAAGCACCCAACCAAGACTGTGGGTATGGATGAGTTTGCGGGCGAGGAAGTAAAGGAAGCCGAGAAGGGTGAGGAAACCGCGCCCGTCGAAGAAAAAAGACCTGAACTTCCGGAAACCGAAGCTCAGCAGGCTGAAGCTGAGGAGGAGAAGAAGCCGGAAAAAGCTTCGGCTCCTGAAGAAGCACAGGCTAAGGAAGAGGAGAAGAAGACGGATGAGACTCCCGCTCCTGAAGCACAGGCTCAGGAAGAAGCGGAAGGAGCTACGGAAGAGACTTCTGAGTCTGCGGAATCTGAAGAAGGTGAGGAAAAACCACCTTCAGAATAAATTATTCTTTTCAAATCAAACGGGCGGTAATTTCCGCCCGTTTTTTTTCTGAAAAATCCTGTTTTGATTTAAATTGAGGTATACCGGCGGTGCCAAAAGTTTCCTTGTATACAGTTGGCTGCAAGCTGAATCAGTATGAAACTGAGCTTATTGCGCAGAAGATGATCGACCTTGGGTTCGAACGAGTCGATTGGGCCGAGAGAGCTGACATTTATATTATCAACAGTTGCAGCGTAACCCTGAAAGCGGCCGCAGATTCAAGACGGAAGCTATTCGCTGCAAAACGCTCTGCGCCCGATGCCAAAGTAGTAATTACCGGCTGTTATGCTCAGATTCAGCCGGAGCTTCTGGATGGCATGCCTGACGTCGACCTGGTTGTGTCAAATGATAATAAGGATAAGATCATCTCCATGATATCACAGTTCTACCCCGAGATGAGAGCTGATCAATATGAGAATGGCAACCCAGCGCTGAGATCATTATACAAACACAGCCGGGCGCTTATAAAAATACAGGACGGCTGCAATCAGAAATGCAGTTATTGCGTGATACCGCTGGGACGCGGTGAGGAGAGGTCGCGCGATTTCAGGGATATCATCGAAGAAATCAGGCTGGTATCATCAAATCAATACAAAGAAGCAATCCTGACCGGGGTGCATATTGGACGCTATAAGTTTGAAGGGAATAATCTAACTTCATTGCTGAGTCGAATTCTTGATGAAACTGACATCGAGAGAATTCGCCTGTCATCGGTAGAGGTAAATGAAATTAGCGATGAACTTATAAAGCTCTGCGCCGAAAATAATAGAATTTGCCCGCATTTTCATATCCCTCTGCAGAGCGGGTCCGACAGAATTCTCCGTTCAATGAATCGTCCTTACAGAACTGAGCGATACAAAGCTGTAATCGAGAGGTTGAAATCGAAGGTTGCCAATTCCATGGTCGGTGCTGATATCATTGTAGGATTTCCGGGTGAGGAAGATGATGATTTCGGGAAAACCATGGAATTTGTGGATAATAGTAAAATTGATTATCTGCATGTATTCAGCTACTCGGATCATCCCCGGGCCAGGAGCTTCAATTTCGATAGAAAAGTCGCCGGAAATACTATCAAGGACCGCAACAAAATCCTGACAGACCTCGGACATCGCAAATGGAATGAATTCCTTGAATCGCAGTTGAAAAGGGAATTGCCGGTATTATTTGAGAAACGCTTTACTAAAGATTCGGGTCTTCTGACCGGATTATCTGACAACTATATCCGTGTGGAATGCTCCGGCGGGGCAGAGAGCTTCAATACGATTCAGAAGGTCAGACCCAAAGAAATTATCGATGGACATATTAGGGGCGAATTGAAACAATAACTGCATTTGCTGCAATCCCATTCTCAAACCTCATTTATATCTAACTGGTATGCCAAGTCTCAACCCACGGGAACGCTGAAGAAAATCTTTCCCGACCGATAGAAAATATTTCCGCTAAGACACTGCGACGACCTTTCCACAAATAATCATAATCTATTATCGCATAATAGAATAGGTCTTACCGTCAGGGATGGCATATCACTTGCTAAACTATCTATCAGATAAACTTATAGCCTGACTTATGAATATATTTGATTTTACAAATTTAAGATTAAAACCAGTTCTGCTGACTCATTCAGCTGTCTTCGGCCTGTTTCATTTTGCATCTGTTTTCCAGTCAAATCCAAAGTTAATACAATCTACAGAACCGACCGCATTTACATGTGAGGTTAAAACCAAACCTGTCTTCATACACCAAAATATATTAAATATTGAAAGGGGCCGCTGTCTATTCTTTGAACAATTGCGCCATGCTATGCAATATATTTTCTCCGCTCTCGTACAACATGAGGTTGAGGGCAAAGACACCTGCAGGGGTAAGATAAATCCTGATTTTGCATTAAGTTCCCCGTCATCGATTACCGATAGACATAAAGGTATTCTGCATCCGGGGGAACTTGAGAATAACATCGTGAACACAAATGTCAAAGCTCAAGGGAAGACTCTTTATGAATGCTAAGGAAGCGATCTGGGAGGCATACCGTAAGGAATGTGCTCCCGAAATCAGAGAAGAACTGCTATCGCAGTATTTGCCGCTGGTGAAGAATGTCGCCAGCCGGATGGCGATCGGGTTTCCGAAATCAGTTGAGGTCGGTGACCTTGTTAATACTGGAGTGATTGGCCTGATAGAAGCCTTCAGAAACTTCGACCCTGAAAGAGGCGTCAAGTTTGAGACCTATGCTGTCCCCAGAATCCGGGGAGCTATCCTCGACGAGTTGAGGTCTTTGGACTGGGTTCCACGCTCGACACGTGCCAGGGCCAGGGAGATAGAAAGGGCCCTCGTCAGATTAGAGGGTAAACTGGGACGTTCTCCCAATGATGTGGAACTGGCCGGAGAGCTAAATTATGAGCTCAGCGATCTCTATAAGGCGCTGGATGATTCCAATTCCACGGTGCTTCTGTCGCTGGATGAGATGATCTACCGTGAGGATGACAATCGACAGGTCCCCAGAGTGGAAACCGTGCAGGCCGAATCGAAGGAATCGGTGCTGAGCGATTTGGAAAAACAGGAAATGCGGGCCTACCTGACGATAGCTATTTCAAACCTGACAGAACAGGAGAAGCTTGTTATTGCCCTTTATTACTATGAAGAATTGACCTTGAAGGAAATTGGCGAAGTCATGTCGATTTCAGAGTCGCGCGTCTCACAGATCCACACCAAGGCCGTGCTCAAACTCAGGGGCATGGTGAGAGAAAAATTCGCACTCACTTAGTGGTATTAATCGTCGAGAGGCGAGAAAATAGCCTGCATAGGATTAAATGCCGGCTCTCAGAATACTATGGGAAAGGATAAGAAGATGTCCAGGCAAAATGGCGACCAGGGGAAGAGATCCAGCCCCTCTGGTAAAGGTTTAACCATTGAATTCGACGAATCCATACGGAAAAATGCTGTTGGGACTCGTCCTTTCGATTCATCGGAT
>JAABVY010000325.1 GCA_011777135.1 Candidatus Zixiibacteriota bacterium
TCGAAGATGTAATTCAAGCGCAATCCGGATTCCACTGTATTCTTGCATCTGGATCGCTTGTGCATGATTCCCCGTTGATAACCTTTCAGCATCGGTAGATAAATCAGAATACAAAAAATCACATTTTTTAAGGGAAGAAGTAATAAGAGTATCCTGGATACTGATCGATTCTATTTCCGGCTTCACTCCGGATGGCACAGAGAATGAATATTTATAGACCGGGAACCCGGAACTATCCAGGCCATAAATCCAGTTATCCGAATCAAGGAAATACTGCATGCCTGTAGAATTGATAGCAGTGTTAATCTCGTCCTGCAGGTCGATTTGCAGCGGACCGTTTTCCGCCGCAAGCGCTCCGGCAAGAAAGCCTAATATCCAAACAATGACTATTATTTTATACATTTGATTTCCCGGTAATATTGCTGCAGATATCAATTGCAAGCAGTCTGCCGCGTGCGTTGCTTACCCTCGGATTTTATATTGCTTTGTAATGTGGTGGTATTCAGCGAGATAGGATTTGAGCGTTTGTTATTTTGGGTGGCGTTTCAAATTGAACAAAAATATATGCCCTATTTTCTTGGAAAGTCCCCATAAAGTATGGCACTTAACAATCTTTCAATTTGTCTCAATTTTTTTCTTGACTATGGATGCGAGTGGAGTATCTTGGTGAAAAGTAGTGAATTTTGGTGAAAATTGGTGATCTGGGGTGGCGGGTTGATCGGATACACCGGAACATATTTAGTCTCAATGGACGACAATGGACGCCTGGCAATACCGGCCAGGTTGCGTAAAGCACGTCCGCGGGGAGTTTCCTCCAAAAAAATAGTAAAGGGCTATATTTTGGCCCGATGGTTGGACGGGTGCCTGGCTTTGTTTATCGAGTCCGAGTGGAACAAGAAACTCAACAAACTTGATGAGCAGGACCTGGGCATGACTCGTGAGGGACGTATCTTCAACNNATCTTCAACCGTCATCTTTCCAACAACACCTATGAAGTAACGCCTGATAGCCAGGGGAGGATTGTTATACCAAAGAAGCTGATGGAGGTTGCTGATTTGCAGGGAGACACCCTCGTAGTCGGAGTCTCGAATCATATCGAGATCTGGAATCCCCAGAGATATGAGCATTTCTTCAAAGAAAGCATGAGTTTTGAGGAATCGGTAGACAAGCTATTTGCAAAAAAATCATGATTATCACATGCCCGTAATGGGCAGAGAGGTCGTTGAATATCTTGTTCACGATCCATCAGGAATTTATATAGATGGCACCTGTGGAACAGGGGGCCATGCCAGACTCTTAGCTGAGAGTTTGTCCGGGGACGGAAGAGTTATCTGCTGCGATCTTGATCCCCGAATGCTGGAGCTGGCCAAAAGGAGGAACATGGAAGTCGCTGACAGAGTCAGGCACCTGCAATGCGGATATCAGGAGGTCGCCGACCAGCTTGGTCCTGATGACAAACCGATCGCAGGTTTTCTGCTCGACCTGGGAATAAGTTCGGTGCAGCTCGAGGAGGGTTATGGTTTTGCATTTAAGTCCGACAATCCCCTGGATATGCGTTTCGATCCCGAGGGCAGCCTGACCGCGGCCGATATAATAAATCAATATCCTCAGCAGGAATTGAAAAAGATCTTCAAAGAATATGGCGAGTTGAGCCAGGCCGGTGCGATTTCCCATGCCATCATAAAAGCACGCGATAAGAATAAAATAGAGACTACCTTTCAGCTCAAGTCGATACTTGAGCCTTACTTCAATAAAGACAGAATTAACAAAGGTCTTGCGCAAGTTGCGCAAGCCCTGCGGATTGCCGTCAACAATGAGCTGGAGAACATAAAAAAGGGTCTCCGCGCTCTTACAGAACTACTGCATTCGGGGGGCAGATTTGTTGTCATCTCGTATCACTCCCTCGAAGATAGAATAGTAAAAAACTATATTCGTACATACAGCCGCGAATCTGGTTTACCGCCTGATTTAGAGAAAGTTCTCGAGACCCGGGAGTTCAGATTACAGCCGCTTTTCCAAAAAGCGCTGGCTCCCACCAGTCAGGAGATCGAGAATAATCCACGGGCTCGCAGCGCCAAACTGCGAGCGGCGGCGAAAGTATGAAGGGCACTTGTTAGAGGCAGTCAGGCGGAACAATTATCCCGCCTGACTGGATGAGGGACAGTTTGAAACGATTTTTACCGGAAATAAAAATTTACCTTCTGGTCGGCCTGGCCATACTTCTGGCCTACGCTTTCATCTGGCAGAGAATCACTTTGCAAAATCTGTCTGCTGAAATCGCCCGAATGGAAGATGAAATCAGGCAGCTGGAAAAAAGCAAGGATTATCTCCAGGGAGAAATCCTGTACAAGAGCTCGCTCGAACAGGTAAAGAAAAAGGCCACGGAAGAATTAGGCCTGATAAATTCAAGTGGGAAGGATATCATTCCATATTCTGATTCGCTGCTTCAAATAGTAAAGGATCAGAACGACGATCGCGGAGGTGAAGGACCACCGGTTTTCGTGGAGAAACATAATCGGGATGAGGAAAATAATATTATCAGGGAC
Organism: Candidatus Zixiibacteriota bacterium; assembly: GCA_011777135.1. Lineage (GTDB taxonomy): Bacteria > Zixibacteria > MSB-5A5 > JAABVY01 > JAABVY01 > JAABVY01. Next base: position 2,547 of record JAABVY010000325.1, read on the forward strand.
AGGGAAGTCAAATGATAA
>JAABVY010000157.1:0-2874 GCA_011777135.1 Candidatus Zixiibacteriota bacterium
ACGCCTAAGGGGCAGCCCGATCTTCTTGGAAGGGTTACGAGCGAAGTAAGTATTCCGGTTATGGCGGATGAAAGCCTGCTCACATTGCGGGATGCATTCCGTCTGGCCAAACGTGATCTGGCCGATATGATCAATATTAAGTTGATGAAGGTGGGTGGGATATTCAATGCCATGCAGATAAACTCAGTTGCACGTGCGGCCCGACTTGAGACTATGGTGGGATGTATGGATGAGGCCGGTCTTTCGATTGCAGCGGGACTGCATTTCGCCCTGGCACGTCCCAATGTTGTCTATGCCGATCTGGATGGTCATTTCGACTTAATTGACGATCCCAGCGCAGAGGCAGTCATCCTCAAAAACGGCATACTCTCCCCCACGCAAAAAGCGGGACTGGGCTTCGATCTGCAGGATTGAAAAGCATTTTCCTGATTCTGAAAAATACCCGCCCATTTCTGAGCGGGTATGAAGGAGTAGGCCTAACTCAGTATCAGCAATCCGGGATACCATCGCCGTCAAAATCGCAGGGATTCTTGCCGTCAATATATAAATAATTTACAATCCAGACCGCATCACTGATGTTCACAGATCCATCGCAATTTACCTCTCCAGACATAAATTGATAGGGCTCCAAACCGTTTATAAACACATAATCTATAATCCAAACAGCATCGACAAGGGTAACCAGGCCATCATTATTCGCGTCTCCACATGAATATTCCGCCGGGAAGTGAGACCGGTATAATTGTCTAGCAGCCTGGACGTTTTCGATCAAATTGCTGAAATCAAGGGAATCATAGAAAAGCTGCGGATTCTGAGGGTCGAACAAATTACTGAAATCATCAGGATTCTTATGGAATTCATCACCGACCGTCAACACAAATGCGAAATCCATCGAGTCGCCCGGAGACAAATCAGTTTCCCCGAATGAAAATAGAAAGCGCGCGTCATACCCATTAGCCAAATCCACGGCGAAAGTGCTGACCGGAGGAGGCAGCCATCCTCCGCCTGTATGGTCAATGGCCGCAAACATCTGATCATAATCAAGCTCGGCGTTAGCCATTATATAATATTTATTTCTATCTCCCGAGGGGGTGCCTTTCCCGCCTGTACCGAAATCGCGATAATTTGAATCAAGCATAGGACCCCAATCATATGTGGCGGGATTGTATAAGGCAGGAACCCACCAGTTAAAAGACGAATAGGGAGGCGCTGGAAAATCAAGAAGAGACACTCCGATGGCGCCGCGCGGGGAGCTGTAATACCAGTATCCCCCATCCGGGTCTCCGTCATTATCCGAAGACCATCCAATCAATACATTTTCCCAGGATAACGGGTCGGTATACTGAATCGAACCGGAAATATCATCCGAAAATCCGCCCGGATTAATCTCAGGATTTAATATATCGGCGTCACAATAGAATCCAAAATAAATCTCATCGAGCTGATTTTGGGCGATATTGGAAATGATAAACCTGAAAATTATGAAGTCATCATATTCGGGGTCACTCCATGAATATGATTCCTGTCGGATTTTAAGACCCAATGGGAGATGAGGGCGCGCATCAAAAGGGTCTGATATCACATAAGTTGGATCGGTTAGGGTATCGTAGTATATAGCAATATAATCCGCTTCACTTATCGCATCTGGAGAATAGTATGGGCTGGAGGGAATAGTTGAACGTTTCTCTATATCCCCCTCGGGAGGCCCTTCAGGAAACATCTCATTCACATTCTGCCAGCCATCGACGCCAACTGTGACAAGCGTGTCATCACCCACAATGGCGCCGATCCATAATCCGCCGTGAAAAATATATTCATTTCCCGATCCTGCGGGATACTCGCATGATGGCGCGGGCAGGCCTGTTTCAGGATCGATAAAGCTATCTGATATGCGATCGCCGAACATGCCATAATTGGTAACAGTCATATGGATATTTCCAACTTTGTGAACTCTAATCTGCAAGTTCGGCATGTCCGATGAGGTATAAGTTGGATGACTTTCAGCGTCGCCTTCAGGACGGGAAGCATCCTCTGAACGCTCTCGGTCAATTTGTGGATGTAACCTGAAAGTGTCATCGGGGCCAGTTAGCTCTGTCCTGCCTGATTTGTCTTGCCCGAGAGTATATTTGTCCGACATGTACTTTTTGTAATTGAGATCGGCGCTGTGTGCATCGACCTTTGCTGCGGACGAGACGACAAAAGCTAAAAGAATCAGGAAAATTGCTGAGCTTCTCATTGTGTCCTCCGATTTTCTGCAGTTGTGCCGACAAATATTTTAAGTGCGGTCAGAGCCGCCCAAAGACTTTGACGGAAGCATATAATATTTACCGGCAACTATTATATTTTAATTTTATTAAAAATTGAGATGTGTTAAACCAGGTAGTCTATCACTTGTCTTAATTTAAATATACTTGACGCTGAAGTCAATATATTTCATTAATTTTCCGGGAGGTTTCCGGAAGACCGGAATTTTCTTTCAGTAGTATTGAAGGTGCGAGTTTTTGATAAAAGGCAATGCCGCTCCACGCATTTGGCAGAACGGCATTTCCCTCAATGTTTAACGTCCCTAAGGGGATNNAGAGCTTCACCCTTTCCAACTAAGGTTAACGTCCCCAAGGGGATTTGAACCCCTGTCGCCGCCGTGAAAGGGCGGTGTCCTAGACCGGGCTAGACGATAGGGACACATAAAAATTTTGCCTAATAATAGGCCTTATATCTAACTTGTCAAGCCAAAAAAAGGTTCAGGAAAAGTTTCACCAGACATAAATAGTGGCAATGGAATAGGTCCTGGAAAAGTTTGATAATAACCCGTAGTATAGCAGGTTTCCAGAAATATTGCGCTGGAGGTCGCCATTTTGTTGGGACAACTCATTT
>JAABVY010000157.1:2950-3219 GCA_011777135.1 Candidatus Zixiibacteriota bacterium
TTTACGGGTTTCAGTAAAATCGCCCGCCCTGATACGGTACAGGTAAAAGCCGGATTTGAGCCCGGAGCCATCGAAAAAAATCTCATGGTATCCCGGCTGCTTTATCCCCTTTTCTATCGTCTTGATCTTCTGCCCCAGGAGATTCAGGATTTCAATAGTGACATCGGTTTCATATGAAAGCTGATATGAAATTCTCGTGGTAGGATTGAAAGGGTTGGGGTAATTCTGAAAAAGACGAAAATCCTCCGGAACAGAGCCTTCAAAATCGT
>JAABVY010000009.1 GCA_011777135.1 Candidatus Zixiibacteriota bacterium
TTAACCATCCCAAGCTAAAGCTTGGGGCACCCTGGTTTTTATATTACTCTAAATCGTTCCGCCAGATCCTCATGTCTGGCGGGTGTCAGTTCACAATTCGCCTCTGGCGAATCAGGAAATGACACAACGTATCAATTTCTCATTCATTACATTTTCAATAAACAATTCTCACCAAATCTTGTTGTAGAAATTAACAAAATGAGATCGTAGGTCAAACCCTGAATACCGGTTTGCCGGCCGGAGGGGCTTGACATTTCTCTCTAAATTAATCAACAACGGAATTATTCAAAGGCGAGGATAACATAATGAACAAAAAAGAATTCACAAATAAAGAATTAATTGAATGGGTCAAAGAACCAAATAATTATCTCCTTGATATACGTCCAATTGCAGCTTATAACGGCTGGGCACTAAATGACGAACCGCGCGGGGGACATATCAAAGGTGCCAAGACATTCCCATCAAGCTGGACCAACTACGACGAATGGGAGGACCTTCTTCCCAAGAAGGATATTCATCCCGATGATTCGATCATCGTCTACGGTTATAATGAAGATGAAGCGCGGGTGATGGTTGAGAAACTGGCCGAAATCGGCTATAAAGATGTGGGCATATTCAATGGTTTTATGGACTGGTCAAAAAATCCTGAGCTTCCCATGGATCATTTGCCGCGATACGAGCAGTTAATCTATCCTCAGTGGTTGAAAACTCTCATCGACGGCGGTACTCCGCCGACTTATAAGGGCAACGGTTATGTCGTCTGCCACGCCACATACTTCTATCGCGAGGATTATGATTCAGGACATATCCCCGGAGCGGTTCATCTTGATTCGGTCACACTGGAATCACCTAAAGATTGGAACAGAAGATCGCCTGAGGAAATAAGAAAGACACTTCTCGATCATGGCATAAGCAAAGATACTACTGTGATACTATACGGTCGTTTTGCCCATCCAAATAATAGAGACCCCTATCCAGGACGTCAAGCCGGACAGATTGCCGCCATGCGCTGCGCACATATTCTGATGTATGCCGGTGTTGAGGATGTGCGTATCTTAAACGGCGGTCTGGCAAGCTGGCGGGAAGCAGGCTACGAGTTCACGAAAGAAAATCATGAGCCGGAACCGATAAATGACTTCGGCATAGAAGTCCCGGCCCGTCCCGAGCTTTTCGTGGACACACCGGAAGCAAAGAATATGCTGGCATCGGATAAGGCCGAACTGGTCAGCATCCGAAGCTGGGAAGAGTTTATCGGAAATGTCAGCGGATATAACTACATAGATAAACCCGGGCGAATCCCCGGAGCCATCTTCGGCAACTGCGGAAGCGACGCCTACCATATGGAAAATTACCGGAATATAGATCATACAATCCGGGAGTATCACGAGGTCGGGGATATCTGGGCCAGGGACGACATTACTCCCGATAAACATATAGCTTTCTACTGCGGCACAGGATGGCGCGGCAGCGAAGCCTTCTTTAACGCCTACTTTATGGGCTGGCCAAAGATTTCAGTCTATGACGNNTGAATAGAATTTCCGCGCAGCCGAATCTTCAGTGCGCGATGACAAAGGAGCTCAATAGAGAGAACCCGGGCTGCGTCATTCTGAGGGAGTCTTGAGCTCGGTCGAGACGACCGTGGGAATCTCTAAGAATGGGAAGGCATAACCTCTGAGATCATCACGTCGCTGCGCTCCTTCATGATGACGAGATTAGGTAAGTCTCAGCTTCTAAAATATCCCTTTGAGCAGAGGCATATATGTAATTTTCTTATCCCAGGACTATCTCCTCTTCGCAGGTGCCATCTGGAGATGTGCGAAACCTCTTCAAGTGATAACTGAGATTCGGATTTAGCTCCTTAACCAGGGCCTCCATGTAGCCAATAGGCGCGGAACGGCATTGAGCCTCAATCGATCCCGGATCCATCCCTGCCCGGTAAGCGCCGTTATAAACAGGGCAGTTCTTACATTCAAACACAATTCTGTCCGGCCCCTCCTCCACAGGCTTGGTGATTATTCCGAAATCCTCCTCGATAGATCCACGTGCAGCCGCCGCCGCTGCCTCGGGTGTGAATTCCTCCAGATCTGCATTTTCCTTGATGGTTTTTCCACGCATCGCCCCCATCATCCTGCAAACCTCGGCGCTGATTTCCTCCGCTTTGTCAATACCTATTTCCTGTCCGACATTGTTGATGTAAGCGTAATGCAGGGTGAAGGCATTGGTGGCTCCCTTTAAAATATCCTCGTACGACATCGGGAATCCCTCCTTCGTTCCGGTTTATATTTACGTTACTTATTCAAAACTGAACCCAGGCTATTCGAAATTCAATTGCGGAGTATATCCAGAATGTCAGTGCAATGATGTCCCGCATGCATGCGGATGAATATTGGTTGTCGCCCTGTAAAAGCAGTATATCAATTTGGCGCGGGATGTCAAATGTTTTCGAAAATGACGCTTATGATACTCTCTTCCTGAATCTCAGAACAGAGACAGTCATGACCGACAGTCCGATAATCAGGAGCGCCAGAAGCTGCTCTTTTAACTCGACAATACCGCTGCCCTTTAGAAAGATTGCCCGCACGATTTCAACGAAATAGCGCACTGGATTGATGTAAGTGACATACTGAATCTCGATCGGCATGTTCGAAATTGGAAAGGCAAAACCTGAGAGTATTGTAAACGGCATTATAAAAAGAAAGGTCGTCATCATGGCCTGCTGCTGAGTGGAGGAGAAGGTTGAGATCAGGAGCCCCGTGCCCAATGTGGTCAGCATAAAGGTAAAGGACGACAAAAGCAGAAACCATATTGATCCCATAAAGGGCACGTCGAACCAGAAGATCGCTACTGCAGTTACCACCAGAATATCGATAACACCTATCATCACAAACGGCATGGTTTTGCCGATCATGAGTTCCACAGGCTTTATTGGAGTAACGGATATCTGTTCAATAGTACCAAGTTCTTTTTCCTTCACCACCGCCATGGATGTCAGCACCATGGTGATTACCAGCATGATCATGACCAGAACAGCCGGAACATTATAGGTCCGAGAAGAAAGATTGGGATTGTACCATGCCCGAGTTTCAATACTGATGGATGGCTGGCGTGTATTAAATGAGATTGCAGAGTCAGCAGCGGCAAGAGACCTGCTGTTGAAGCTCACAAGGTCCATAGAATATTCCCGCACTATCTTGGCCAGATAACTTGCGACAATTCCTGCAGTATTGGAATTGGAACCG
>JAABVY010000235.1 GCA_011777135.1 Candidatus Zixiibacteriota bacterium
GAAACTATTCGTGTTAATTCCCGGATTCGCGCACCCCAGGTGCGTGTAATCGATACTGATGGTTCTCAGATCGGCATTATGCCGACTAGGGAGGCTGTGGAAAAGGCTTATGAGAAAGGTTTAGACCTGGTTGAAGTTTCCCCGAATGCCAAACCGCCTGTATGCAGGATACTCGATTTTGGGAAATATAAATATGAGCAGTCCAAAAAGGCCAAAGCTGCCAAGAAGAAGCAGCATACTGTACAGTTGAAGGAGATGAGATATCGTCCCAAGATTGAGGAACATGATTATAATTTCAAGACCAAACATGTAAAAGAGTTTTTGCTGCAGGGATATAAGGTTAAGGTTTTTGTGGAATTTCGCGGACGGGAGATGGCTCATATAGAATTTGGAAAGAAGATAATGGAGAGGTTGCAGGAAGATCTTTCGGAAGTGGCGGTGGTTGAACAGAAGCCCAAGATGGAGGGACGCAACCTGATAATGATAGTAATGCCTAAAACATAAATGAGAGAACTTTATGCCAAAGATCAAGACTAATCGCAGCGCAAGGAAACGGCTAAGAAAAACCGGAACCGGAAAATTGAAAAGGAACAAGAGTCTGGCTGGTCACTTTCTTGCCAAAAAATCCTCCAAGCGCAAACGCAACTTGCGTAAGAGCACCCTGGTTTCGAGTGCCGATGAGAAAAAGGTCAAGAAACTGGTGCCCTATCTTTAGTTGTTTATTCTGAAAACCTGAGTTAATGTAGGAGGAAAAATGCCACGTACGACCAATAATGTGGCTGCCCGTCGCCGGAAAAAGAAGGTAATGAAGCAGGCCAAGGGCAATTATGGCGGAAGAGGACGTTTATACCGTACCGCGATGGAAACGGTCCGCAAGGGACTTAAGTACGCATATCGTGACAGGCGCAACAAGAAGAGAGATTTCAGACGGCTGTGGATAACCCGTATCTCTATTGCCTGCCGCAATAATGATATTCGCTATAGCCAGTTCATTGCGGGATTGAAGAATGAGGGAGTCGCTCTAAACAGAAAATCGCTGTCCAACATAGCTGTCAAGGATCCCCAGACCTTTGAATATCTTGTTGGCATGGTGAAAGAGGCTGTGTAGTTTCAAATGGATTTAAAACAGCAAATTCTCGAGATCAAGGAGAAATTTGCAAGGGCTATTGAGGATGTAAAGAACTCGGATGATCTCGAGAAGGTCAAGATTGAGTATCTTGGACGAAAGAGCCAATTCAACCAGATTCTGAAGGGTCTCAAAGATCTTGGTGAGGAACAAAGGAAAGAGATTGGCCGGATGGCCAATCTCGCCAAGCAGGATTTTCAGGCTCGTCTTGACGAACTTAAAGATTCTATTACCGGGGGTAGAAGGGCCGAATCGAGATTCGATTATACACTGCCCGGTAAAAGATCACGTCTGGGACGGACTCATCCCATCGTAACAACCATGCGGGAAATCTCGGATATCTTCTTCGGCATGGGATTTGGGACGGAAGTCGGCCCGGAGATTGAAACGGATTACTACAATTTCCAGTCGCTCAATATGCCCAAGGACCATCCGGCGCGCGATATGCAGGATACCTTTTATATTTCTGGCGATCTGGTCCTGCGCACTCATACGACGCCGGTACAGGTCAGAACACTGGAACGGGCTAAACCGCCGGCGCGCTTTATCGCTCCTGGAAGATGCTATCGTAATGAGGCAATTTCAGTCCGGTCGCATGCGGCCTTTCACCAGATTGACGGTTTTTTCGTCGACCGTGATGTCTCATTCGCCGACCTCAAAGGTGTGCTGGTGGCATTTGCAAGAAGCTTCTTCGGCAGTGATGTGAAGCTGAAATTCCGACCCAGCTTCTTTCCGTTCACCGAGCCGTCGGCCGAAGTGGACATATCCTGCTTCCTGTGCAAGGGAGAGGGATGCGCCCTCTGCAAAAGATCGGGATGGCTCGAAATCCTGGGGTGCGGGATGATNNATAGGGATCGAGCGTATCTGTTTATTGAAATATGGAATTGATGATATTCGCCTGTTTTTCGAGAACGATATAAGATTTCTGGAGCAGTTCTGATGCAGCTCGGATTCAAATGGTTAAAAGAATTGGTGGATTTTGAGTGGGATGCCGAGGAGCTTTGCGACCGGCTGACTATGGCCGGTGTGGCCTGTGAGGCCAGCCGTCCGGTATTTGAGCAATTCCAAAGAGTTGTGGCGGGCAAAATAAAAAAAGTGGAGCGGCATCCGGAGTCGGAAAATCTTTCAATATGTACTGTCGATATTGGTTTGAAGACCGTTACCACCGTATGCGGTGCACCAAATGTCGCGGTTGGCTTGAAATCCCCGTATGCAACTGTGGGCTCGGAGCTTCCTGACGGCACGAGAATTGAGCCGGTTGAGAAGCATGGAATACAATCGGAGGGAATGCTCTGCTCGGAAAAGGAACTGGGTCTTTCGGATGAGGCCTCCATAATTATGGAATTGGAGGCGGGCATAAAAACAGGTTCAGATTTGTGGGAAAAACTGGATCTGGATGAGCCGCTGATTGAATTCGAACTCACTCCCAATCGGCCCGACTGTATGTCCGCTATCGGCATAGCCAGGGAAATAGCCGCTCTGGCGGGATCAGTTGTGAAGCGTCCAGAATTCGAACTGGAGGAGATCGAAAAGCCGGCGGCCGAGGAGGTAAGAATCGAGATTGCTGATCCTCAGGCCTGCCCCCGTTATGCCGCCAGGATTATAGAAAACATTAAAATTGCTCCCTCGCCGTTCTGGCTGAAAAGAAAACTGATTTCGGCCGGTATCCGGCCGATCAATAATGTCGTCGATATTACCAATCTGGTTTTGATGGAATATGGTCAGCCGCTGCATGCTTTCGATTATGAGCTGTTTGCTATGCCCCAGGTGCTGGTGCGAACCGCCCAGGAAAATGAGAAATTCACCACCCTGGACGAAAAGGAACATACGCTCAAGGAAAATGACATCTTGATTACCGATTCCACCAAGCCCGTGGCACTGGGTGGAATTATGGGCGGCTTGAATTCCGAGGTCAATGAGAATACGGACCGAGTATTGCTGGAGAGCGCTTATTTCAATCCGACTAATATCTGCCGTACCCGCAAGCGGCTGGCGATTCAATCCGAATCGGCGGTTCGTTTTGAAAAGGGCGCCGACCCGAATATTGTGGATACAGCCTGTAATTATGCCGCCCATCTTCTGTCGAAACTGGCGGGAGGGAGAGTGCTGAACGGCATCGTGGATGCATACCCCCGAGCTATCGAGCCGATATCTATCGAATTGCGTCCATCCCGTGTGAACAAGATTCTGGCCACCGATATTACTGCTCCCCAGATGATCGACATCCNNGTGGATGTGCCCACATTCAGGCCCGATTGTACCCGTGAAATCGACCTGGTGGAGGAAATTGCCCGCATATATGGTTATGACAGAATCGGGACGTCATTGCGGGCGGATGGAGATCTCCTTGCGGAGCGCAGCCGGGAAGAACTTTTTATCGAGAAAATCAGGGAGAATCTGGGACGGCAGGGTTTGTATGAGATTATGACTATCAACCTTATAGATCCTGATAAGGGCCGTAAACTGGGGATGGAAGATGAATTTATCAGGCTTGTCAATCCGCTTTCTGCCGATATGGCAGCCTATCGTACAAATCTATTTATGAATATGCTGCAGGTAATTGCCAGGAACCTGAATAGAAGACAGACAGATCTCAAGTTATTTGAAATTGGTAATATAGCCTATCTCAAGGGCGATTCCCATCTTGNNTTCGGAGCAAGAATATGATTTCTTTGATCTCAAGGGTGTGGCTGAGGAATTCTGCCATAGCCTGCGGCTTGGAGACCCGACTGTAAAGGAGCAGGACCATGCATATCTTGAAAACGGGATTTCATTTGACCTTTATTTCGGGGATACCCATGTTGGTTTCGGAGGACAAGCCTCAAATAATTCTCTAAAACTATATGACATTGAGCTGCCGGTTTATTATATTGAATTAAATATAGAAAAGCTTGTACCATTATATACCCGGGATGTGGTTTACCGGAGACTGCCGAAATTCCCGTCAGTCTGGAGGGATATAGCAGTGATAGTTGATAAGGGGGTTTTTGCCGACAGATTGTTGCAGACGATTTATGGGTCCGGCGACAATATTTTGGTAAATGCCGAGCTTTTTGACGTATATACTGGGAAGCAGATTGAAGAAGGAAAAAAATCACTGGCATTTAACCTCGAGTTCAGGTCCGATGAGAAGACCTTGACGGATGAAGAGGTTGAACCGGTATTCAACGGCATAATCAGTCAGTTGGA
>JAABVY010000248.1 GCA_011777135.1 Candidatus Zixiibacteriota bacterium
TCTTCCAGACTGTCCAGCAGTTTATTATAATATTCTTCGGCCGCATGTTCATCATGTTCCCGCAGTATCTCCATCCAGTTAACGTCCAGAAATCTCTTGAAGCATTCGGCTTTGAGGTCATCACGATCCTTGAATTTGCGCAAAACATACTTGCGGTATCTGCCGGCCAATTCGCCTATGAAAATCCATTCTTCAGTAAATGCATTTTCCATAATTTGTCTCAGGAATGCTGAAAGGAAAGGCGACTTACCGGCTGTTGAGACTGTGAATGTTATAGGACCGCGCCGTAGTATTGAGGGGAAGATGAAGTCGCAGTGTTTGGGGTCATCAACGACATTTATCAGGATATTGCGTTTTTTGCATTCTTCATAAATCTCTTCATTCAATTTGCTGTCATCGGTGGCGGCAATGACATAATCCATATTATCCAGATCAGAGATCTCATATTCTTTTTCCCGCAGGATCAAAAGCGAATTTTTTTCCAGTTCCCTTATCTTTTGATCCGGTTCTCTGGCAACTACGGTCAGATATGTACCGCGAGGTACGAGCAGGTCTATTTTTCTGGTGGCAACTTTTCCGCCCCCCACTACAAGAAAATTTTTATTTTCAAGCGCGAGATTTACCGGCAGATATTCATCGATATTCTGTTTCACGGTCTCTAATGTCCTTTCTTACAGCGTCGATTTGTGGTCAGCAAACGATCGATCAGGCGTTGTGAAAATTCCTCGATCTTTTTCGTGGTATCATTATCAAGTTCTTTGGTGATCTCGGCCAGCTCCTCGCGGCGGATTCGTTCCAATTCATGTTCCACGCGCATGACCAATGGCTCGCTTTTGGCATGTTCGTACCAGTAACCGAATTCCGAAAGCTTGCGATTGATTATCTCTTCCGCCTCGGGGATGGCATCCTCCCTGCTTTTCTGGGTCTCCTTCAGATATAAGTCGATATCTTCAAGGTCGAATATCTTTATCTTATCCTTATGATTCGGAAGCGGTACCGTATCTCTGGGAATAGCCATATCCATTACTATCATTTTTCTGCCATTGCCGTTTTCAACTGCGGGAAGGAGATTGGATTCATCCAGGAATGGCTCAGGTGAGCCCGTGCATGTAATAACGACCTCAGAAGATTCAAGCAGTTTATCAAGCTGAGACATGGAATGTCCCGAGCCGCCGTATTTTTCGGCCATCTCGACCGCTTTCGATTCGGTACGGTTTGCAAACATAAAATTGCCGTAACCGGATTTATGTAAAGTTGTAGCGGCGATATGAATCATCTGGTTGACGCCGATAAAGAGTATGGGTATTTCCTTGTTACCGTTAATCTGGTTTTTCAGAAGGCTGATTGCGGCCCCCGAAACGGAGCTTGCTCCCTCGGTCAGGCTGGTCTGGCTGCGGACAAGTTTTCCGGTCCTGAAGCTCAGGTGAAAGAGGCGATGGATGATCTTGCCGGCAGTCTTGACCATGCAGGCAGAACTGTATGATTCCTTGATCTGGCCGAATATCTGGGATTCACCCAGAACCATTGAGTCAAGTCCCCCGGCAACCTTGAATAGATGCTCGACAGCCAGAAGCTCCTTTTTGACATAGCATTTCGATTCCAGGTGGGAAATATCCAATTTGCGGAAATTGCGATAAAAATTCTTGACCACATTGAATGGCTCTACACCGGCCTTGAGCACGAGGTAGAATTCAACCCGGTTGCAGGTCGAAATCGCCACCGCCTCGTAGACATTATCAAAATTGGCCAGTTCCAGATGGGCATTGGGAATCTCATCATGCCCCAGCGCCAACGGCGCCCGCTCCTCAATTGTGGCCGTACGATGATTCAGGCCGCAAACTGCCAGATACCAGCTTTCTTTATTGTCGCAATCTATGCACTTACGAGTCATAATATACCATTTTTATCGACGTTCTAAAATATACGAATAAAAGCGGCTGTCAAGCTAATGATTTCACCGCTAAAGTTGTTCCTCCGGCAATATAAGATATATGCTCAAAACCGGCGGTTTTCAGGATGTGTGAAGCCTGGTAGGAGCGCATGCCGCGATGGCATAATATCACAATTTTCTTTGATTTATCCAATTTCTCGATATTATCCACAAGATCGTTCAAAGGTATATGTATCGCATTCTCAGCTTTAAATGGAAGAGCTTCCACTTCCTCCGGCTCACGCACATCCAGAAGTATGAAATCTCCCCGGGAATAATCATTGCCGGGATTTTCCTGCTCGAATCCATGTTCCAGTGATTTGGCAATAGCTCCCAGCTGATACAGGGGATCAAGAGCCTCGGCATATGGCGGGGCATAACCATGCTCGAAATCCAGCAAATCATCAATTCTGGCTTTATTTTGCAAAAACGCCGAAAATACATCAATGCGGCGGACAACATCACCCTTGCCCACAGCCTGAATCCCGAGCAGTGAACGATCCTCGGGATTGAAGACCATTTTCAGGGAAATCGGCTTGCTTTCCGGGTAATAATCCGGTTTATCGACGAATGACGCCCATACAGAGTTGGCATTTATTCCGGCCTCGTCGGCAGCCCTTTGATTAAGTCCCACAGAGCCGGCATTCAGATCAAAGACCTTGATCATGAATGCGCCCAGCACGCCTGGAAATTTCTCATCGCCCCCGGCAATATGATCAGCTATTATCCTGCCATGACGGTTGGCAATTGATCCAAGGGGAAGATAAATCGGCTTTCCGGTAATCTGATGGATACTTTCGACCACATCGCCGCCGGCATAGATATCCGGATCGGAGGTCTGCATATATTCATTTACCTTGATTCCACCGCTTTCACCCAGCTCCAGGCCGGCCGCTTCTGCCAGATGCGAGGCCGGATTGACTCCCACACACAAAAAGACATAATCAACTTGAAGCTGCTCATCATTTGAAAGTTTGACCTTGACCTTATCATCATCAAGCTCGAATTCGGTCACCGCAGTATTGAGGTGAAACTTGATATCGTTAGCCTCCATCTCCTTAGCCACAGGAATGGCCATATCTTCATCCAATGCATATGGCAAAAGCTGGTTTTCCATTTCAACCAGAGTAGTCTCGATTCCCCACAGGCTGGCGGTCGCTTCGGCCATCTCGCAGCCGATGAATCCGCCTCCCACAACAAGTGCGCTGCCGATTTCACCTGTTTGCGCCAGTTTGCGGAAGTTCCTGGCATCCTCCGGACGGGTAAACGGCATAATCCGGTCGGTTTTGGGAATATCTATTGGCAGTTTCATAGGTGTTGCGCCGGTAGAAATAACCAGCTTGTCATAGCCATGATCATAGCTGTCACCCGTTTTGAGATCTTTTACTTTGACTTTTTTCTCAATGCGATTGATTTCGATCACTTCAGATTCTGTGACTGCGTTGAAACCCTTACTTTTTCTAAAGTATTCAACATCGCGGACAACATTATACGAGGTTTCAGTCAGGGCCCGGAATGAATCGACATCCCCGGAAGCGAAGTATGGCAGGCCGCAGGTGGCATAGGAAAGATCATCTTCTTTTTGGAAAAGTGTAATTCTTAAATTCGGGTTTCGTCTTGCCAGTGTGGCCGCAGCCTTGCACCCGCAGGCCACTCCGCCAATTATAACAATGTCCGATTTTTCCATTGTCCATATCCTTTTTTTCAAAAACAATGCCGGATAAGATAAGTTCTCGTCCGGCATTCAGAATCTATTTTATGTTTTCATTCCTACTTTGTTCCGACCGCCTTTGTCTCCAATGGGCGAACCCGGTCATAAGTGACCTCGCCACGGACTGTCAGCGCAACCTTGTAGAATACGGTTACCAAGAGAGCACCCACAGCATATATCGCAATAGTAATCATGATTTCCGGGAAGGTCGGTTTATAGGATACCACTTCACCCAGTACCGATGGCACAAATCCGGTTATGATCAGCCCGATGCCCTTGTCGATCCAGAGTCCGATGAATACAGCCACACAAGTGATCGGCAGAAGCTTGAAATTATAGCGAAACTTCGGCACGATCAGTATAACCAGAGCAAAGATTGAAAGCACGACCGAGGTCCACATCCAGGGCACAAGGTTATTATTACCCTCAAGCCCGAAATACATGTACTGGAAATGTGCCACATGTTCCGGCATAGCTGAATAGAATGCCGTGAAGAACTCCATCAATACAAAGAAGACATTGATAATCATTGCGTATGTAACGATCACCGTCAATTTCTTGATCGGTTCATCTCCCACATGGAATTTTGTGATCTTCCTCATAAGCAAAACCAGCAGGATCAATAGCGCCGGACCGGCCGCGAACGCCGATGCCAGAAAGCGCGGAGCTAAAATAGCGGTCATCCAGAATGGTCTTGCTCCCAGACCGGCATACAGGAATGCCGTGACAGTATGAATTGAAACTGCCCAGGGGATAGAAAATATGATTACCGGCCTGATCCATCTGGGTGGAGCAATGCCTTTGCGTTCAGCCCCGAGCGTCACTATACTTATGAGAACATTCAGTACCAGATATCCTGAAAGGACTACTGTATCCCAGAATAACATCGAATTTGGTGTTGGATGCAGAAAAATGTTGAACAGCCTGGAGGGTTGACCGATGTCCACCACTACAAAGAGCATACACATGATGACCGAACTGATGGCCAGGAATTCTCCCAGAATGGTAATTTTACCGAAAGCTTTGTAATTGTGCAAGTAATAGGGCAACACAACCATCACTGCCGAGGCTGCCACACCAACTAAGAAAGTCAGCTGTGCAATATAGAATCCCCAGGTGACATCTCGCGATAAACCTGTGATTCCCAATCCCTCATGATACTGCCTGAGGTAGAACAGAAACCCGACGAATATTACAGCGAGCAGGAAAAATACCCAGGTCCAGTACTTTTTACTTCCTCTTAATGCATTCTCTATCATGGGCACCTCACACTAAATAATAGACTTCGGGTTCGGTCCCGAGTTCGGGTTTACGTCTGATTGAGAATCTGCCTTCAAGGGCCTGTCTCACTTCCGATTCAGGCTCCTCCAGATCCCCGAAGATCAGGGCGCCTTCCTTGCAGGCTTCCACACAGGCCGGATTCTTTCCCTTTGCAAGACGCAGTTCGCAGAATGTACACTTCTCGACAACACCACGTGTCCGTGTCGGGAAATCCGGATTGACCTCCTTAATATGCGGACGGGGATCTCTCCAGTTAAAACTCCTGGAACCGTAAGGACAGGCAACCACACAATACCGGCAGCCGATACACCTGTGCCAGTCCATCATCACAATCCCATCCTCCTCGCGCTTCCAGGTTGCCTTAGTTGGACAGACCCGTGTGCAGGGAGGATTGTCGCAATGGTTGCAGAGAAGTAACGCCGGACCTTCGGTGATACTCTCTTCCAGATATTTATGTTCTGTGCTGTGGAAGGCATGATGGAATGAGTCCTTCCAGATCCACTTGATCTCGTCCTTGCGATTATCAAACTCGGGGACATTGTGATACAGATGGCAGGCTCTGACACAATCTTTGCAGCCTTCCTGGCTGTGACATTTTTTCAGGTCAATCACCATTGCATATCTTTTGGTCCCGATCGCACCGGCCTCCTTATGGGGAGTCTGGGGACTCGCCAATCCGTCGATAGAGGCGCCGCCGGCTATCCCCAGGATGGTCAAGCCGGATAACTTCATGAATCCTCTTCTATCTATTCCCATCACTCAAACTCCTTTGGATCGACATGACAATCCCAGCAATAGGGTGAAACCGCCAGATAATCATGGCAGCGGTCACAGAAATTCGCTTTGTTTGGGTGACAGCCCAGGCATGTTCGCGTCAGGCTTTTTTCAATCGTGCTGTCCAGAGTCATCGACCGGTACCAGCGGTCATGTTCGCGCACAACCTCATCCCGCCAGTCATCCAGGAGAAACATGTGCGTTTCTTTCATCAGAACGCTGTCGATCACACAGTTTTCACCCTTGACGGCCTTCTCAAGCTGGGGCATATCCCCCGTTTTACCGCCGGCAACCGCATACCAGATCGGAAAGGCGGCGATCACGAGGAATATCAGGAGGCCGATTATCACTTTTCCGGTACTATGCATCCTCGCTCACCTCCTGTTCCTTCTTCTCTTCCTCTGCCTGCTCAACTCCGATCAGCGGTTCTCCTCTAAGATCGGTGGTCCTCGGCTTTCCGCCTTTCATGATAAGGGCATTGCCGAGCATTTCATGCACACCGCCGACCTCAACGCCGGGCACCCAATATTCAAGCAGGGGCGGGAGAGTTGCCTTGTCAATCGCGCAGATACAAAGCAGGATATTGACATCGTCTCTTTCATGCACGAATTTGGTGGCATTTGCTCTTGGGAAACCTCCCCGCAATCTCATCTCCAGATTCTCATCAGTACCAAGGCCGGAACCCGAACCACAGCAGAATGTCTGTTCCTTGATCGTATTCTCCGGCATCTCGGTGAATTTATTGCAGCATTTTTTGATTACATATCGAGGCTCCTCGATCAATCCCATCGCTCGTGCCGGGTTGCAGGAATCGTGGAAAGTCGGATGCCAGTGATCATTTCTCGATTTATCCAGCTTCAGCTTATTGTTTCTGATCAAATCAGAAGTAAATTCCATGATATGTACCATCTTCGTTGATTTGGAATTTTCGAATTTTGTCCCGGTAATCGGCGAAACAGGCTCCTCGAGGAAATCAGCCGGACCGTTCAGCGTATCCATATACTGATGCAGGACTCGCCACATATGTCCGCATTCACCTCCCAGAATCCATTTTACGCCCAAACGTTTGGCCTCTGCATAGATTTTGGCATTGAGACGCTTCATCATTTCATGTGAATGGAACAAGCCGAAATTACCTCCCTCGGAAGCGTAGGCGCTCCAGGTATAATCAAGTCCGATCTCGTGAAACAGCGCCAGGTAACCCAGCAATGTGTAGTAATGCGGTGAGGCGAAGTAGTCAGCCGAGGGCGCCACGAACAGGATTTCCGCACCTTTCTTGTTGATCGGAGCATCCACCCGGATACCGGTAATATCCTCCAGCTCGTCGACCGCAAACTCGATACTGTCGGCAAAGCCATGCGGTTGGATTCCAAGGTGATTGCCGGTCCTGAAACAGTTTGCGGCGGGAGTACAAATCCATTCGATATTGACACCCACCAGATTCAGGAGCTCGCGCCCCATCATGGTGATCTCGGCCGTGTCGATACCGTAAGGGCAGAAGACCGAGCAGCGGCGGCATTCGGTGCACTGATAGAAATAATAGAACCATTCCTTGAGCACATCGACGGTCAAATCCCGCGCCCCCACCATCTTGCCCATGATCTTGCCGGCCATGGTGAAATCCTTGCGGTAGACCGAACGCAGGAGCTCCGCACGAAGTACCGGCATATTCTTGGGATCGCCGGAGCCAATGAAGAAGTGACATTTATCAGCACAGGCTCCGCAGCGAACACAGATATCCATAAAGACCTGCAGGGAGCGGAATCTTTTGATTCTCACTCTCAGGCCCTCCAGTATGATTTCTTTCCAGTTCTCCGGCAGCTTCCAGTCTTCATCAACGGGTGACCATTTTCTTGGATTAGGAAGATCCAGATACTCCAGATTCTTGGCAGGAGCGGCATAGTTCCAGGTACCCTTCCTGAACTCGACTGTAGGATCAAACCAGGTCTTCTTCTTTGGTTTATAATCGATGCCGCCGGCTAACTCTTCCGGTGATATAAGTTTTTCAGCCATATCTATTTTTCCTTCTCCAACGGCATACCGGCCGCCTTCATTACATCTCTAAATTCATCTTCCCATTCTTCATATGTATGTGTCTTGACTGGATAATCCCAGGGATTGACATGCCTCTTTTCACGGTTGTTATTGGCCATATTCCGCGTAGGTGACATAAATACACCGCCCATGTGCATCAGCTTGCTGAACGGGAAATAGCCGAAGAGAACTGACACAGAAAACAGGTGAATATAGAACATTAC
>JAABVY010000041.1 GCA_011777135.1 Candidatus Zixiibacteriota bacterium
ATTTTTCTTTTTGAGGAGTATATTGCGAGCCATCTCAAGGCCTGCCTTGGTATTGGTATGATATGGGCCGACTCCTATATAGGGCAGATCCTTGACCTTGACCTCACGTGCAAAATCCCCAAAGAGTACAATGTTGAGACTGTCCTTGGGATATTTGGTCAGGATCAATTCAGAAAAGGCCAGCGCCACCTGCTTGGCCGGGGTAATCCGGTCCTCGCCATACAGGACCATGGAATGAGAGATATCAATCAGCATAACTGTGGCGCAGTTGGTCATCTGTTCGGTGTCATAAACCTCAAGATCCTTTTCGTCCATGTTCAAACCCAAAGACCCGGTGCGCTTGATTGTATTCATCAGTGAATTCTGAAAATCGATGTGATTGAATTCGTCGCCAAACCGGTATTCCCTCTTTTCCGGCAGAGCTTCTTCCGAGCTGCCTCCGCCATGAGGGATTATATGCCCCCCGGCTCCGGATTTTCGGAGATGCTCGAATATGTTTTCGAAAGCATCCTGCCTGAGCGATTTTTCGCCCTTCCTGGTCAATGATATATTGTCCCCCTGCCAGGAAACAATATTACTCTTTTCCAGATTCTTCTCGAAATCATCCAATTCAAAATCCTCCGGCAGTACTCCCATGCGCTGAAGCTTGCGCATAAGCTCCAGGGCCATCTCGGCATCCCCGTTGACCTGCAGCAGGAGATAATTGAATATCGACATCAGGTCCTTGAGATTCTGGAGTTTCTCTATGACCGAGTCATCCCACTCGGAATATATAAAACGCATGATCAGCTCCTGAGTATTCTCTGGATCATATCGGTGTAGATGAACTTATTGTCAGGCGATTCCTTGGCAATACGGTTCATCTGATGCAGCCCCTCCAGGACGAATTCCATATATGCAAAAATCTCATCTTCATCTTTTATGTCGCAGTACTTCAAGACAATCTCACGAAGTCCCACGATATCCAGAAGAGCCTCCTTATATTCCGAATAAGGCATCTCATCCGATATTTCGAGCTGTTTTCCGGCTGAGAAGAAATCTATTACCGGCTCGTAAACGCTGTCTTCGGGAATGATTTCCTCATATTCCCCCTCGGGGGTACGCTTACGTTCTCTTCTGGGTTCAGGGAACATGCTCAGGAAGGTCTTTTTAATGGCTTCGCCTACTAGATTGACAGCCACCATAGAGGGACCCTCCTGCTCTCCCTCATAGACCAGCTCGATCTTGCCCATAATCGAGGGCAGGACCGCATACAGGTCGGCAATACGTGCCTGGGCATGCCTGTCATTATTTAGCACGACCCGGCGTTCCACATTCGAGAGCAGGTTTTCATATGCGGAGATTGTCAGACGGGCCGAGACGCCGGAAGTCTGATCGACGTACTCACTTTCGCGCGCCCGGAATGCTATTTCCTCCAGGATATCCTTAATCAGCGTTGGAATCTTGATCTTGATTCCGCGCTCCTTCCAGGCTTCCTGCTCGGTTATTTGCCTGGCATCTTTCAGATCCCTCGGATAATGTGTATTCACCTGGGAGGCAATTCTGTCCTTGAGAGGGGTGATAATATTGCCGCGATTGGTATAATCCTCGGGATTGGCGGTAAAGGCCAGCATCATATCCAGCGGTATCCGAATTGGAAAACCCCTGATCTGCAAATCATTTTCCTCAAGAATATTCAAAAGCGCGACCTGAATCCTGGGCTGCAGGTCAGGCAGTTCGTTTATCGCAAATATTCCGCGATTGGTGCGGGGAATAATACCCCAGTGGATTACCTCTTCATTGGATATATCCAGCTTCTCCCTGACCGCCTTAATCGGGTCAAGATCACCAATCAGGTCGGCCACAGTTACATCCGGAGTTGCCAGTTTTTCGTTATAGCGCAGATCGCGATGGATCCAGTCTATTTCCAGCTCGTCACCCGCTTCGGCCGCCAGCATCTTATGTTTGTCAGAGATCGGATTGAAAGGATCCTCATTAAGCTGGCTGCCCTTAATGATCGGAAGATGCTCATCTAACAGCGATACCAGCTGGCGCAGGATTCGCGTTTTGGCCTGTCCACGCAAACCCAGCAGCAAAAGATCGTGCCTTGAGAGTATGGCGTTCTCCAGCTGGGGCAGGACGGTTCGGTCATACCCGATAATACCCGGAAAGCGCTTCTGGCCTGATTTTATTAGATTTATCAGATTTTCTCTTAGCTCATCTTTGGTAGAATGAGATCTGTATCCAGATTCCTTTAGCTCGCCCAGTGTCTTTGCAAATTTCATAATTCCCTTCCAAATTCAATTTAGAGTTCAATAAATCTTAACAAATTTAGTCTTATTCGGTTCAAAAGAAAATCACCGGAAAATTGAACATTTATGGAGTGATTTCGTCTATAAAATCAGCGTCTCTGGATTCATCCAATCTTAAAATGCCCTTTGCAAGGGAGGAACCATGCATTTAACGGCAATCCTGTCCATCGCGTTTGCGATAAAGGCTTTGTTTGAAAACATCAACCTTGAACATCTGCCTTTCATATAACCGGACTGCAGATACAATCTAAAAAATGGCGCACATCCAGAGGATGCGCGCCTAATGGGAATTAAAATGGGGAGGAAAACCATTCAGATTCCTGTACTATTTATCCTTAGGTGATCGATCAATAAAGCCCTGCTTATAAATCCCCAGGATGCCGGTAACCTCGCCGGAATCATTCTCTTCGAATTTCATCTTGAAATAATCGACTCCCTCGAGCATAAATGTATCCTCTGAAAGGGCGATCAGCTTCTGTTTGGGACGATCATCTCTCCGGTAATAGAGCTCATCCCCTTCCATCCAGACCTTCCTGGGGCCGTAATCTCCGACATATTTATTCATTTTCTCTTTCGGAACCTCTATCGGCTCGAGCTGAGCCTTGAGCATATCCAGATCCCATTGAAGCAAACCTTTTTCCTCGTCGCTTTCAGCTTTAGCGACCAGTTTCTCCATGGCATCCATCCGGGCAACTTCCAGGGCCTGATCGGCTGGACATGAGATATGAGGTTCAACCCCTGTCCCCTCCCAGTTTGTACCAGTAACTGGATTTATGGCGCGTCCGAAGGGCACACGCAGAGATATTTTAAGATTGGGAAATATCTCTCCCTGCACAGGATGCGCCCCGCCGCCGGTGGTCTCGCCGACAATCGTGGCTCGTTCGAGATTCTTGAGATTATAGGTAAATTCCTCTGCGGCGGAAAAAGTATATCCGCTCGTTAGAACATAAATGTGGGTATTGGCCATACGCGGCCCCTCGACATGCGCAGCGGTCCAGAACTGCTTGGTAGTATCCTCTTTGCGAATATAGAAGCTGTTCAGATGTACCGGTTCATGAAAGAAGTAACTCGATATAAGCTGTATCATCGAGGGCGAGCCTCCCCCGTTGTCCCTTAGATCGATAATCAGTGCATCGACATGTGCCAGGAAATTCAAGGCGGCAATAGCCGTGGCCCCGCCAAAATATGCATCAACAAAACCATTGAACTTCAAATAGCCGATGTTCCCCGGGAGTATCTTGATCTCCTTGAAAGCGAAGTTGTCCCGAGATAGCTGTTCGAAATATTCCTGTCTTTCTTCATCCGTGACAGTGTCTTCTTCGGTGCGAATGTCATCCATAGTAATATCGGGCGTATAACGCACCCCCAGGTGCCGGTCATGGCAGATATCACGCAGGTCTTTGGTAAGTCTTTCGGTGAAGGCGCTCAGGCTGGTTATATCCTTGTACTCGCCTTTATCATAAAGCCCCCTCACATGCTTCTCCATCTCTTCCGCCACATCCGGAAAAACATAGACTTCGTTAATCACCCTTGTTACAGAATCGATAATCTCGGCCTGAATCTTTGAGTCGATCGCCTTATCCTGCGGCTCGGTCCTTTGCAGCTGACCGTAAACCGGCACAATCATACTCATGGCCAGTAACAGGATAAGTCCCCGGAATGCTTTCCTCATCTTCATCCTCCCTTGTTAAATTCTTTCTTACCCGCATTATCTCAAAATCAATTCACTTATACGAATCTGATTTTCAAAGGTTCAATAATATGTAAGCGCTTACATAGAATAATGCAATAAATTTATTGAACCAACAAACTGAACCGAGATTATTACATGCGAAAGATGACCGATTCGCGCTCAAACCATTTTTTGCAGAAAAACAGTGCCAAAGCAGCCAGTATCAGGGTGGAAATGAATGCGACCGCGACATAGTTCCATTCTACTGTTCCGGCGATAGCATTCTTGATGATAAGGGAGACATTGATGACCGGAATCAGGGCCATCCTGTAGTCGATTTCGACCCCCGGAAGGAATGAAACGAAGGCGGGCAGGATGATAAACATATTCAATGCGGTTATATAGCTCTGGGCTTCTTTAAATGACCGTGCAAAGATAGATACCGACAAAAGCACGCTTGCGAAAATCCCCGCCAATGGCAATATGATCAGGATAATGAGGATAACCATTTCGAGATTGAACTGCAGCCTCAACAGATCGGAAGCAATATCACCAATCAAATTATTCACCATATAATTCAAGGAAAATGTAAGGCTGAACATGGAAAGCAGGGCCGCCACAATTCCGGTGGTCAGCACCACCAGATACTTGCCGACCACGAATTCGGATCTGGATGCCGGCGATACCAAAAGAGTCTCCAGGGTTCCTCTTTCTTTCTCTCCCGCCGCAAGATCAATAGCCGGATACATTGCCCCCATGAAGCACATAATAATTATCAGGTAGGGCAGGAACCCGCCGATTTCCTTTCCCGCCACTTTTTGCGCCGAGGCAACATTCTGGCGGTTAACATCGAAGGGGCTGATTATATCTGTCGAAAGCTGACGCTCCTGCAGGCGGGCCATAACAATCCTTTCCTCATACGGCTCCAGGATATCCCTTATCTTATCGACCGCAAATTCGGATTTTAGCTCAGCCTGATCATAGAAGATATCGATGCTGGTGGAGGATTCACTCTCTATCGCGCTGCTGAAATACTCCGGTACCGAAACCAATGCATCAAAACCACCGTTTTTTAGTTCTTCAATCAAATCCACAGTGTCGGCATATTCAGCCGCCGTTTTTATGTCTAAAGCAGGCGCCTCCCTGAAGGATTCCTGCAGGTCAGGCGGCAATTGCTCAAATCCTTCAAATACAACCGCAGCCTCTTCTTCCTGTGCTTTGGTGACAGCACCTATCATAAGAGATGAGGTAAACATTATTAGCAGAGGTATGGCCACAATCGGCACAATCAGCATGAAAATCAGCGTACGCCGGTCTCGCAGGGTATCCTTCATTTCCTTGCGGTATATGGTCTGTATATTCCTGGTCTTCATACTATACTCCGACTATCTCTATGAAGGCATCCTCAAGATTATCCCGGGCGGTCTTTTGAAGCGCCTCATCCACCGTACCCTCGAAATAAATCTTGCCTCTATGAATTATCGCGATCCGATCGCAGAGACGCATTGCCTCGCTCATAATGTGGGTTGAGAAAATCAGGCATTTGTTGTCTTCCCGGCACTGCCTGATAAACTGGACGATTGTACGCGAACTCATAACATCCAGTCCGCTGGTGGGCTCATCAAAGATCATAACCGGAGGATCATGCAGAACAGAACGAGCAATCGAGACTTTCTGCTTCATTCCGGTGGAGAGCTTTTCATTGCGGGAATCGGCAAATTCGTTCATGTCGAGCATGTCGAATATCTGATTTGTGCGCTGTATAATCTGCCCCTTATTCATCCCGTAGAGTTTTCCAAAGTATTCAACCATCTCACGGGCGGTAAGCCTGCCGTAAAGGCCGGTATTGCCGGAAAGGAAACCGGTGACATGCCTTACCTTCTGGGGTTCTTTGACAATGTCAGCGCCCTCAATCAAGGCAGTACCGGAGGTCGGCCTGATTGCTGTTGAGAGCATGCGCAAAGTCGTGGTCTTCCCCGCACCATTCGGGCCCAGGAGCCCGAAGACCTCTCCCTT
>JAABVY010000267.1:0-308 GCA_011777135.1 Candidatus Zixiibacteriota bacterium
CTGCAGCGCTAATCTCTCGTAGCTTCCAAGCGATTTTTCATATCTTTCCAACGCATAGTTCAAGTCATGTTTTACCGCAACAAATTTTCTATCAGTTATCCTTCGGGGCGTCAGCGGCAAAAGTCTCATTACCGAGGTCCTGATTCCCAGTGATTCGATTCCAATATGGCTGTTGTCGAAGGCGGCGAAGCTCATTTCCCGTTCTTTCAGGCTTGATTCCTGCTCCTCGCTGTTATATCGGTATTCCTGGCCATCCTCGGTGGCTGCAATATGCTCAATGACCTTCTTCCTGAAATTATAGACTTTGC
>JAABVY010000267.1:355-3000 GCA_011777135.1 Candidatus Zixiibacteriota bacterium
CTGACCATAGAGCCGCAGTTGCAGCAGGGGGCTATTATCTCATTGCTTTCAAGCTCAACCGGCCCCCCGCAGAAAGTGCAAACATGGGCTATCTTTGCCTTTGAGGACTGTGCCATTCCTATTCAATCTTCTCGCCGCATTCAGTACAGAATTTGGTCCCCGGAGGATTCTCCCTGCCGCAGTTCTTGCACTTGACCTTTTCCTGTTTGTCCAGTTCATGTCCGCAGAATGGACAGAATCTGGCATCGGTCAAGACTTCTTTGGAGCAATTTGAACAGCGGCGCTCGACCGCGATCTGGTAACCGCACTTATAGCAGTATCTGGATTCGGCCGGGGTATCGATACCGCATTTGGGGCAGGTGATCGTGGGAATTCCCGCCGGCTTCAGATCAGTCTGCTCCGGAGCAAAGGCTTTGGACAGAAATCCCGGCGCCAGCATGGCGATTCCGGCGCCCAGACCTAGCCCGGCCCCAGACTCAGCCGGAGAGCACCCGTCAGTCCCGCCTCCGAAAGCCTTGGCCATACTAAACTTAAGATAATCGTCAAGATTTCCGACAGCTTCCATTCCGGCCTTTTCATCAATTCGTTTCTGGACCTCGGGAGGGGGTGTTATCGAGGAGATATAAAAATCCAGCAGCTCCAGACCATACTTGGAGAATTCCACCGCGATAATCTCTTTGGCCATCTTTGCAAATTCAGTGTACTGCTTTGGTAAATCTAGAATAGTGTCCAGCTTCTCGCCGAATAGGTCATTCAGTCGCGCGATCACTATATCCCGCAGGAAGGATTGAATCTGCTCGGTTGAAAAAAGCGCCTGACGTCCGACCACTGAATTCAGGAATACCAGCGGTTCTACGATACGCATCGTGTAGGCGCCATACCCGCGCAGACGAATCAGGCCCAGTTCCTTGTCACGAAACGCGACCGGGTCCTTAGTACCCCATTTGAGATCGGTGAAGATTTTATGGTTGACGAAATATACTTCGCATCTGATAATCGATTTAAATCCCCACGGCAAAGATAAAAGACGCGTGAGGACCGGAATATTGAGAGTGGTCAATGTATGCCGTCCCGGCCCCAGGGCATCGGTGGCTTTTCCGCTTTTGAAGAATACCGCCGACTGGCTGTCGCGCACCACAACCTGCGCCCCCAGCTTGATGTCCAGCGTACCTTTTTCGGGGATACGATGGATCATCTCATCCGAACCCTGATCCATCCATTCAATAATCTCAAGGGCAATACCCATGCTTCCTCCTGATTTTTAAGCTATTTCTATTATTATCGTCAGGTGCAGCAATGGGTTGAGTCTGACGGAGGGAATATTTAAGTCTTTATTATTATTATGCTTAGCGAATCCATTCGCCGTTTATGAAGGCGCTGTCCAAAATGTAGAGCTCATTGTCTAATAGCCCTACATCTGGAGCATAATATTCGAGATATTGGATGGTATCATCCGGAACGTAATCATAGTAATGGATGCGGGCGACATCCGCGAAGCCACCTGCGGGCACGGTTTTGTCAATAAATCCTTCAAAAACGAGCTTTCCTTTTGTGCTGTCACTATACATTTGCCCTCCGAATTCATAAAAAAGATCTGAATTGTAATTGTATTCTTCCCCGACTTGCATATTCAAAGGTATTCGCAGGGGTGGCTCAAAATACGGTTTAATGGTGTCACTGCCAAATACGAATGACAGCATATGTACATAGAAACCGGCCGAATCGCCATCCTCGATCAATCTCCAGGCTTCTGCGGTGCTGCCGTTCTCGATCACACGAATGCAGGTGAATCCATTGATTATGGTATCGCCATCAATCCTTCTTTCAATTTTTTCGGATTCGGAGTTTGTGTAAAACCAGGTATCTCCATCACTCACCGGGAAATAGGCGGCGGTGAATTCGGGATTGTTCTCGGGGCCGTTGCTCGAGGATGAGCAGGCCAGCAGCAGTGCAAGGGCTAAAAGTAATAGTGCGTTTCTCATTTATATCTCCATTTATTATGCTCGGACTCTGATTTCAAATAATTTAAACCCAAATATACTGATGAGTTCGGAATAATCAATGCATTTATTTTAGCTATACTCTACAAAAGGAAAGTTGATATTACATTTAAACCAATGCCCGGCAATATTGTTTAAGAGTTTTCGAGGGATTTTGACTTATAAAAATTGCTTGATTTTTGGGGGATGTAGTTATATCCTGCCTGTTCGTATAGCTGGGTTTTTTAACGGAGAGATGTCCGAGCTGGCTTAAGGAGCACGCCTGGAAAGCGTGTGGGCCGTAAGGCCTCCTGGGTTCGAATCCCAGTCTCTCCGCTTTGTTCTTTCTAACCTCCATAACTTTAACAATAGCAGACGACTTGAAAAGACCACAAAATAGTCGCACTGATATTGTGACCACATTGAGTGCAAACATAAGTTTGAAAATATCATAAATAGATGCAACCCACAACAGTTGCATACGTAAACTAATTAAGGAGATAGTGGAATGAAAAAGAGCAATATACGAGCCTTTAGAAAAAATTTAAGAAGATTTGAACGATTTAATCAGCTGGCCAATACTACTTGTTGCGGTGGAATTACACTGGCCCAATGCCATGTTCTTTTGGAGATAGAAAATTTGGGTCAAACTACCACAAAGCAACT
>JAABVY010000317.1 GCA_011777135.1 Candidatus Zixiibacteriota bacterium
AACTCCCAATCCGAGGCCAAGAATCCGGGCAGTCAGGATGATTGCCAGGACATTTATCGCAGGCCCGGAATAAAGAAAAGTCGTGGCAGGGCCGATTCCCGCACCCATCTTGTAGATGCCTGCAAAAAGCGGCAGGACTGTACACGAACAGACTGCCAGAATAGTACCGGATACCGAGGCCACACCATAGGATAGAATTTTATTGGCCTTGGCACCCAGATATTTCATAACCGAAGCCTGGCTGACAAAGACGGCGATTGCGCCCGCAATATAAAAAGCAGGAATAAGGCAAAGAAGTACATGTTCGCGGGCATACCATTGAGTCAGCTTCAAAGCCTCCATGATGGCATTCTCAATGCCCGCGAGGTTAAACGGTACGTAGAAAAATGCAAGAAACACAGCCGCCATCAATACCAGCGGCTTCCATTCAGATTTCCATCTCATGGCAAATTAATTTCCGGCTCAATCGCGGCTCATCATTCCTTCAGAAGAAACAATTGATCCCTGGCATTTGAGCTGATGACCGATTCCACACAGCTGAAGAAATTGAGCACACAGGGCACCCTGAGAGAATAAAATACCTGGGTACCGCGCTTCTCGTCTGAAACAATTCCGCTGTTCTTAAGGACAGCAAGATGCTTTGAAACTGTGGAAACATCTGAACCGATCATCTCCGTCAGCTCACAGACACATTTTTCTCCATGTGAAAGCTGGTCGACAATATAAAGCCGGGCTGGATGTGCCAGGGCCTTGATAATTTTGGCTCTGGCTTCAAATAGATTTTTTGTTTTTCTGTCCATCATCCAAAGTACGTTTCGGAATTATTGGTTATTTGGCAAAATAGCCAATAATAATAAAAAAGCAAGTATATTTTTATCATCTGATGGCCGGAAGAAAGAAGTCAGGCACTAATCTTCAAAAACAGCCTTGAATTTCTCGATAGCCGTCTCAATATCCGTGCGATTGATATTCAGATGCGTAACACAGCGGATTTTTGTGGCCCCGAACTGCACCGCCAGTATTCCCATTTCTTTCAGTTGCGAGAGCACATCCGGAACTTCTCTGCCCGAAGAAGCGATATTCATGATAATTATATTAGTCTGCAAACTATCCAGATCAATATCGATTCCATCTATCTCCGCCAGATTCTTCGCCAGGTAATCTGCGTTTTCATGATCCTCGCTCATGCGGGACATATTATTCTCGAGCGCATAAATAGCCGCGGAGGCAATTATTCCCACCTGTCGCATACCTCCGCCGAACATCTTACGGAAACGTCGGGCTTTCTCGATAAAATTAGCGTCCCCTATCACAATCGATCCGATCGGCGCCCCCAATCCCTTGGAAAAACAGCATTGAATCGAGTCAAAATAGCGGCCGTATTCGTCCAGGGGAATACCGGTAGCCACGGAGGCGTTCCAGATCCGAGCGCCGTCAAGATGCATCTTGAGGTCATGCTCATCGGCCATCTCCCGCAGCTTCTTGATCTCCTCAAGGGGATAGATGGTACCGCCGGCATGGTTATGGGTATTTTCCAGTGCAAGCAGAGTTGTGGGCGGCGTGTGCAGGGATTTTTTCTTTATATATGGTTCGACCTGTCCGCGGGTCATAACCCCGTGCTTGCCTCGAAATGTATGCGACACAAGCCCGGCCACCGCACCCATGGAGCCGGCCTCATAGTTGAGCGAATGGCAGTCCTCTTCAAAAATGGCCTCCTCGCCGGGATTGGTGTGAGTTTTGATTGCTACCAGATTACCCATAGAGCCCGAGGGCACATACAGGGCCGCTTCTTTGCCGAATAACCCTGCCACTTTTTCCTGCAGTCTGTTGACTGTGGGATCATCGCCGAAAACATCATCACCGACTTCAGCCTGTGCAATCACTTTGCGCATTTCATTCGAGGGACGGGTAACTGTATCGGAACGCAGATCGATATATTTCATAATAAACTCCTGTATTCCTCTTAAAATTTAGTCTATTAAGGTAGATTGAGGGTGCTTGACTGTCAAGTCAAATAAAGGCTATCAGAATCTGCATAAAAAGGCCTGAGACTATCGGTACTGTCATATTGTCGTCAGAGCGTACAGTCATGGCCTCCACAATAGTGGCTACCGCCGCTCCAGCCACCGCCGCAACGATCGGCNNTCGATTGATTTGTTGCCGTACCTGTGAACCCCCCAGCGCCGTCCCACCATGGCAGCGGCCGTGTCGCCCAATGCGATATAAGCTATTGCCGCAATCGCCACAGGCTTGTCAAAAAGCAGTATGACCAGAAAGTCGGTGCTCAGGATGTAGCTTGCTCCGGTGAAGCCCTCTTTTTCTTTTGGACGAATCATACATCCAAAAATCTTGACCAGAAATTTCGACCATAATGCCAGTCCGGTAATGCGTGAAAGATCGATACTGATTGCAACTGAACTGGCAACCAGCAAA
>JAABVY010000300.1:0-8229 GCA_011777135.1 Candidatus Zixiibacteriota bacterium
CCTCAGGTCAACAACAATAATATAGATTGCTCATTAATCCAGATAGCCGGACCATGACGGGTTCGAGCTGCCTGGCTGATTTGTGATTAACCTCCTCTTATTTCCCATAAAATCAGAAATGAAAACCACTGTCCGATCCCCCCACTGGGTCGAGTAAATCAGGTGCAGCCCGTCGGGCGCCCAACGCGGGTTTTCATTGAAGCCTGTATCGGTGATTATTTTATATGATGATCCGTCAATCTCCGCCACACATATATCGAAGCTTCCCCGGGAGCTCCTGGTCACATAGGCGATTTTTGAGCCATCCGGCGATATATCCGGCGATTCATTCTGGTTTCCAACGTAAGTTATCCTTCGGACGTCCAATCCCTCGTTATCCATCATGTAGATCTGCGGCCCGCCGGTGCGATCCGAGGTGAAAGCTATCTCGTTTCCGCTGGGTGTGAATGTGGGCGAAGTCTCTATCGCAAAAGAGTTTGTGAGCCTGCGTTTGATCTTGCCGTCCCGCCTGCAGAGATAGATTTCAGCGTTGCCGTCCTTGGAAAGCGTCAGGAGCATTTCCTTGTTATTAGGCGAAACCGCCGGGGCGGAATTTATGCCCGGATATGATGCAAGCAGTTTGTGCTGGGAATTTTCCAGGTTCACCTCCCAGATATCCGGCTTGCCGTTCTTGTATGAGGTGTACAGGATGGCCTCGTTTTTGGCATCCCAGACAGGCGACAGATTAATCGATCCGTTGGCCGTGAGCGGCTGAACATTGTGGCCGTCATAATCGGATATATAAATCTCTTTGTTGCCGGTTTTTGCTGTCACGTAGGCCAGACGGGTCCGGAATATCCCCTTATACCCGGTCAGCCTTTCCACCACAACGTCGGAAATTGTATGCGCCAGGTAGCGCCAGTGTCTGCGTTCCAGACGGTAGGCATCGGATGCGGTCTGATCCAGTAAGATTATGCTGTATAATGAATAATCCAGGCGGATTTTATCCTCTGAAAATTCGGCGGTAATATTCATGACATGTTCCGCGCCCTTGTCCTTCCAGATCATTAAATCCGGCTCATCCACCTCATAAATCTGGAGCATAAAAGGATCCATCATGACCGTATCGATCAGCATGTGAAAATCTATATCATCATTGATAACACTGAAGATGCGCTGTGCCAGCAGTGAATCTTCTCTGGAAGCATCGCCAACGATTTTTACCTGGTTGACTGCGAGCTGGATAGGTTTATAGGTACCCTCAATTTCCAGATCTATTTCAAATCTGGAATCCTGGGCATGGGCGAAGCTTACGCTCAATATAAAGATAGTCAGAAAAGTCTGTAAAATAGTTTTCATCAATTATGGCCTCTGCGTGAATGTCAGGTTAACTCCAAGCACTTCATTGTCGGGAAACGACTGGGGAAGAGAAGGAAGTCTGCCGGTCGACTGCACAGCCAGTTTGGCATATCTGTCGAAAAGCTCGTTTCCCGAGGACTCCCTAACCGTAACTCCCTTGATGCTGCCGTCCTTGGTTATCTGGAAATATATTTTGCAGGATATTGGTGTATTAGATTTAATCGGATTTTGCCAGTTCTGTTTG
This sequence comes from Candidatus Zixiibacteriota bacterium, assembly GCA_011777135.1. Classification (GTDB taxonomy): domain Bacteria; phylum Zixibacteria; class MSB-5A5; order JAABVY01; family JAABVY01; genus JAABVY01. Next base: position 1,583 of record JAABVY010000300.1, read on the forward strand.
ATCCGCCACCTGACTATGTTGAAATCATAAGCGAGGTAATATTCTCCCAGCGGTCCGCTGGGAATCCCGCTTCCGTCGGGACTGCCGGCTGCCGAGATATCCATGCTTTCGCCGGATGGCGCCGCTTCAGCAGTTCCCTGCTCACTGTTTCCGGCATCGGCTAATTGCTCGTCCGGCTGTTCCGGTGGCTCCTCAATCTCTTCAGGTTCTTTCTGCTGCGGCTCGGGTTCGGGCTTTTTGACCTCAACTTTTTCAGTCTGGCTCTTAAGCTTGACCGGTTCGGATTCGATGGGAGCATTATCGGCGGCCGCGGCCGGCGCCTGCAGGCTGGGCATCTCGGGCTGAGAGAAACCCTTAGGTATCTCATTGGTCATGGATACCGTCGTCACCGGTCCCAGTTCAGGTATACTGGCCCTTCCACCGCCTGCCGAAAGTATGATGATTAACGCCAGCACGGTGATATGTATCATGAATGATATGAGATAATCAGTTTTCTTCATTGTGCCTGTCTACGTAATCTTTCCTCGTATGGCGCTGTGACAATCCCGAGATCTGCCACGCCCTGCTCCTTGATGGAGGATATGATATCGACCATGAGCTGCCATTCTATGCTCTTATCCGCTCTCAGATAAACCGGCGTGCCTGATCCGGTTGAGCGTAATAATTCCTCCAGTTCCTGAGAGAAATCACGGGGATTTACGAAAACCTCTTTGCCCTGACTGGTACCGAGATAAATGGCCGCGGTATCCTGGACGGATTTCACCGTAACTACAATACCCTCGCTGACCTGCTCGTCAACATAGCTGGTCTTGGGCAATTCCACATCGATGCCACTCTGTAAAAGCGGAGCGGAGATCATAAAGACGATCAAAAGCACCAGCACAACATCAACCAGATTGGTGACATTGATATCGCTCATGACCTTGTATGTGCGCCTGCGGTTCAAAACGAGTTCTCCTTTTCAACCGCGGATAGAAATTCCAATGAGAAATTGTTCAGACTATCCTCGATAAACTTTAATTTGTTGTTGCACCAGTTATGGCTGATCACTGCCGGAATCGCCACCGCCAGGCCGATAATAGTCGCAATCAGGGCCTCGGCAATGCCCGGGGCAACCGCTGCCAGCGATGCAGATCCGGTCGCACCGACATTCAAAAACGATCTCATGACTCCCCAGCATGTACCCAATAGCCCGAAAAACGGCGCTACGGTACCGGTTGTACCCAAAAAGACGACAGTCTTTTCCAGCTTGCCCAATTCCTCGTTGGCTGTTTTCTCCAGAGTCTTGCTGATCGCATCCAGGTCATGATCCGCAAGCTGAACCTGGGCGGCGGAGATATTTCCCTCGCCCTTCTTCTTGCCGATTATCTCCTGCAAATCGGCAAATCCGGCTTCCAGAAGCTTGGCCAGAGGCGCTTTCTTGTAAGTCGAGCATTTGCCATAGGCATCAACCAGACGCTTGCGCTTGCGAAATGCCGACAGGAAACGGCCGTTTTCATATTCGACCTGCTTATACTGCCTGAATTTATTGATCAAAATTGCCAACGAAACAAACGACATGAACAGCAGGATTATCAATATTATCAGTGCAAATGTCGATGAATGGGCGATCAGGTACCAGACTGATATATCGGTCGAGGGCATGCCCGCCAGAACTGGCAAGTTTAAAATTTCCTTCATACTAAAGCCTTCTCTTTATTCTGATAATTCTACAAAAATTTATTTCAATTGTTTCATCTGTATTTTTGGCAACGAATTATGATAGTCCCGCAGGTTTTCAAAATCAATATAAAAAAGGTTATTGCTTTATGTTTTTGTTGACTTAATATTAGTTTGAATTTTTATAAAGCCAAAAGTATCAAAAGGTATTAATTAATCCCAGGAGGAGGCACTGATGAAAAAGTTCCTAACATTCATTCTTATCATGCTGTTTCTGAGTAGTTTTGCACTGATAGGTTGTGGCGGCCAGGAGGAAGAACCGGCTGAGACTATGGAGGAAACGACTGAAGAAGGCATGGAAGGCGGCGAAATGGAGGCTCCACAGCAGATGGAAGAACCGGTCGATACCATGCCAGACACAACCGAGATGATGGATACTACTATGCAAGAATCTGAAGGTTATTAAGATTTTGATAACTTTTACCGAGCGGGGTTCTCCACCCCGCTTTTTTTATGCCAATAATTAAGATCCGGCAGGTCACATCCCGCTCAAGGCGGGATAGGAACTGATAAAAAATGAACAATAGCGCCACAAACCGATTGCATCTCCATTTTGTAAATAATTCTCAAAAAATGATTGACGATGCCGAAGGGTTTATTAGATTATATTTGTTCGGGTATTTTATGGGTTTTGAATATGAGTACAGTTCTTTATAAAAAGCAGCGGGAAATCCTCAGGTTTTTGCATAAGTTCATATATGATAAGGGCTTTGCGCCCACGATCCGTGAGATAGCAGCCGCTATCGGAATCAAATCTCCGGCTACGGTGCAGGAACATCTGGAAGCCCTGGAGCGCAAGGGCGTAATCAGGCGGATTCGCGGCAAAAAAAGAGCGATCGATATCATGCCCGAATTTTTGCCAACGCCCGAAAGTCGTGTGCCCATACTGGGTCAAATCGCTGCCGGTCAACCGCTTGAGGCGATTGAGGATAAATCCAGTTTCGTGGAATACGCTGAAGCAAAACCGGGCGATGAGCTTTTTGCGCTCAGGGTTAAAGGTGAAAGCATGATCGGGGATGGCATTTTTGATGGCGATCTGGTGGTGATTCGCAAACAGGAAACATGTATGAACGGCGAGGTTGCGGTTGCGCTTTTGGACGATGGCAGCGCGACCCTGAAGAGGATTTTTCGTGAGAAAGGGCGGATCAGGCTGCAGCCGGCCAACTCCGACCTCGATCCGATCTATGTTGAAAATGTCAGAATTCAGGGCAAAGTGGTGGGGCTGATACGGAGATTTTGATGCAGAAGATCATTTTATACATTGATGTCGATGCTTTTTTTGCCTCGGTCGAACAGGCCACAAATCCTAAATTAAGGGGCAAACCGGTGATGGTGGGCGGCTATCCCCATGAGCGCGGGGTGGTGGCCTGCCCCAGCTATGAGGCACGGGCTGAGGGCGTTTATACCGCCATGACACTATCGGAAGCCTATCGGCTGGCCCCGCATGGTGTGTTTTTGAAAGGTGATTACGATAATTACAAAACCTTTTCGGACAAATTCTGCCATATACTCCAGCGNNTCAGGCCGAAAAACTGGTGCGGAAACTGAAAGATCAAATCAGCGGGGAGCTTTCCCTCTCGACCTCGGCCGGTGTGGCGCAAAACCGTTTCCTGGCCAAGACCGCCTCGGAATATAAAAAGCCGGATGGATTAACGGTTGTGCCTGCCGGCAAAGAGTGGGATTTTCTGGAAAAGCTGTCGATTTCCAATGTCCCGGGTATTGGACGTAAGTCGCGGCGGATTTTGAACGACATGGGAATCAAAACCATCGGGCAGTTGAAACAGATTCCGCAAAGTTATCTGGAAAAGCTCTTCGGGCAGCGCGGATTCAAGATGGCGGAGTTTCTTTTGAACCGCGATCCCCGTCTTCTGGAGCCGATTCGGCCGATCAAACGGATTTCCCGCGAGACCGGATTTTTCGGGGATGAAACCGATATGGAGTTTATCTCCGCCACACTGTACTATCTCCTGGAGCGTGCCTGTATCAAATTGCGGGCTATTGGCAAAAAATGCAACAAGGTTGGAATCAAGCTCCGTTACACCGGTGAAAGTCCCATTATTATAAATCGCACCATACCGTTTTTTCATAATACCGAGGAGAACCTTCTCCCCTATGCGCAGAAGTTGATGAAGCGCATACATACACGGCGGCTGGCAATCAACCTGATCGGGATCACACTTTCAGGATTAAAGGATACCTCCACCCAGGAGGAACTTTTCGCCGGACCATTGCAGAAAAATGACAGCCTGATCAAAGCGATCGACAAACTGCGCTCATCCTTCGGCTACCACTCCCTCTATTTCGGAAAGACCCTGACACTGAAAGACAATTACAAAAAGCTGAGGACCGGTTATGAGCTTCGCACCCCTTCACTGTCACAGTAATTTCTCGCTCCTATACGGTACAATCCCGCCCATCGAACTGGTCAAAGAGGCGCGGCGATATGGCTTAAAGGCTCTGGCTCTGACAGACCACGATGCCATTTATGGGCTGGTGGAGTTCTGCACGCATTGCAAAGAAGCCGGAATCAAGCCGCTGCCGGGAGCGGCACTTTCAACCACCTGTGGACAATTACTCTGCTTCCCTGAAAATGAAGACGGTTATGCCAACCTGTGCCGTCTGATTACGAAACGCAAGCTGGGGGATGAAAGCCTGCGGCCGGAGATGATGGCCGAATGTACCAAAAACATGATCGTGCTGGCTCCGCCGTCGCAGAAGATCCCACAATTGAAGGAGATATTTCATGGCAATCTCTATTTAAAAATAGCGATGTTCAAGGATGGCTCGACTCGTGCTGCTATTGATGAGGCGCTGAAGCTCTCACGTAAGTTCGACATCAAAATTGTTGCCGCCAATCCGGTGGTATTTCTTTCCCCCGAGGATTTTGAACTGCATAAAGTACTCATTGCTGTCCGCTATGGCAAAACTTTGGGGGGATTAAAGCCTCGGGAGTATGCCCATCCGGAGAGTTATTTCAAAGACCCTCGGGAAACGCAAGGCCTATTTCGGCATCTGCCTCAGAGCCTTGTCAATATCGAGGAGATAGTTGAGAGGATTAATGTCAGGCTGGAGCCGCATGAATATATCTTTCCTGAGGTCGAAATTCCGGATGGCAAAAAACCGGCTGAATATCTTCGCAAACTCTGCCTCGAGGGTCTGAAAAAACGCATTGGTGATCTGAACGGCCGGTTTTTAAGTCAACTCGATTTTGAGCTGGGCGCTATCGAGCAGGCCGGATTCACGACATACTTCCTGGCGGTGGCGGATATCGTGGGCTTCTGCAAACGCGAACATATCCCGTGCGTTGGACGCGGATCGGCTGCCGGGGCGCTGGTCAGCTATGCACTCGGAATCACGCATGTCGACCCGATCGAAAATGATCTATACTTTCAGCGTTTCCTCAATGAGGGACGCAGCGATCCTCCAGATATAGATATCGACCTCTGCTGGAAAAACCGCGACAGGGTGCTGGAGTATGTCTACGAAAAGCATGGCGCGGAACGGGTGGCCATGATCTGCTCGACCATCAGGATGCAGTCCCGCATGGCAGTACGTGAGGTCGGCAAGGCGCTGGGGGTGCCGGAAGCGGATATTACCAAGCTGGCCAACCGTCTGCCCATGGCTTTCTTCTCCAAGGGCAAATACAGCAGGCAGGACTTTCCCAGCCTGACCGGGATTCCGATAAATTCCGAGCCATACACCTCGATTTTCAAACATGCCGGAAGATTGATCGACTTCCCGCGCCATCTGGGAATTCATCCCGGCGGAATCTGTATTGCTGACGGCGAACTTAAGGCCAAAGTCGCGCTCGAAAAATCCACCAAGGGACCTGTAGTTACACAGCTGGATATGTATTCAATCGACCAGACCGGCTTAATCAAAATCGATCTTCTGGGACAACGTTCGTTAACGGTAATCCGTGAGACCGCCAACCACCTGGGATTTCCGGATGCCGATAAAATCGTAAAGCCGGATGATCAGAAGACCTATAAGCTCCTGCAGGAAGGACGCACGCTCGGCAATTTCCAGATCGAAAGCCCGGGTATGCGGGCAATGCTGCGCGATATCAATCCCCGGAAGTTGAATGATATCACGCTGGCGCTGTCATTGATCCGTCCCGGCGCCACCGACTCCGGTGCAAAGAAGCTTTTTTTGGAAAGATACCGGAACGGTAAAAAGGTCAAATATGCTCATCCCCTGCTCGAGCCGATTCTCGAGGAAAGCTGCGGCACGATTATCTACCAGGAACAGGTGCTGAAAATTGCAGAGGCGGTGGGTGGATTTTCGGCTTCCGATGCCGACCGCCTGCGCAAGGCCATGACCAAGGTACGGTCGAATGAGCAGATGGCCGCGATCAGGGAAAAATTCGTGGCCGGAGCAAAAAGTAAAGGGGTAAAGCCCCAAACTGCACAGAAGATATTTGAGTCCATGGCGCATTTCGCATCCTACGGATTTTGCAAGGCGCATGCTGCCAGTTATGCGCTGGTGAGCTATCAGGCGGCCTGCTTGAAAGCACATTATCCGATTACATATATGAACTATGTGCTCAATAATCAATCCGGCTATTATCATCCTTCTGTCTATCTCGAGGAGGCACGCCGTTTCGGTGCGAAGATCGAAGCGCCATGTGTTAACCGTAGTATGGCCGAATGCACAACCGATGGGAAAAGTATCCGGCTGGGACTGCTTTTTGTCAAGAGTATCGGCGGGGAGGTAATCAATCAGATCGAGGAAAGCCGTAAGCAGGAGGGCGATTTCAAATCATTAGAGGATTTCCTGTGGCGGATAAGGGCTCCACAGGGCGAAGTCGAATATCTGATCAAATGCGGGGCGTTTGATTTTACCGGCAAAGTGCGCCCTGCTCTTTTATGGGAGCTTTCATTCTTATACAAGCCGATTGTGAAGGCCAAATCCGATGATCTCCCCCC
>JAABVY010000300.1:8394-8553 GCA_011777135.1 Candidatus Zixiibacteriota bacterium
AAGATCAGCACATTCGGATGGCTGGTCGATATAAAGAAAATCAACACTTCCAACAACAGCAAGATGTTCTTCCTCACCATGGAAGACCTGTGCGACACCTTCGAGGTCGTGGTCTTTTACGACACCGCCAAAAAATATTCCGAACATCTGGAGCATTAT
>JAABVY010000300.1:8600-13770 GCA_011777135.1 Candidatus Zixiibacteriota bacterium
GCATTATCGCTTTTTTAAGATTGAGGGTATTATAAAAACGGAGGGCCGAAATTGTTCAATCTACCTGACACATCTGGAACCGGCTCGAACTTCGGTTGCTGAACAAGAGTATATATAAATAAAGATCATAGTTAAAAATTGACAAGCGAGACTGCCGGAGGTACTTTTACAGCATGCCGGAGAATAAGATAAAGGAAGAGATCGACAGGCTGGTCGATGAAATCAATTATCATAATTACAGATATTATGTTCTCGATAATCCCGAGATCAGCGATGCCGAATACGACCGTCTCTTCGACCGGCTGGTTGAACTCGAAGAAAAACATCCAGGATTAAAACGCCCGGACTCCCCTACCCAGCGTGTAGGTGCCGAACCGGCCGAGAAATTCAAATCGGTCAGGCATTCAGTACCGATGCTGAGCCTTAACAAATGTAACACAGAAAAAGAGTTCGATGACTTTGTCAGGCGCTGTAATGAGGAACTGGCCGGCGATTCTGACAAGATCGAATATCATGTCGAACCGAAATTCGATGGGCTGGCAGTCGAACTTGTCTATAAAAACGGTATCCTGGAAACCGGTTCCACGCGCGGAAACGGCGTAACCGGCGAGGAAATCACAGAGAATCTCAAGACAGTGCGCACAATCCCGTTGAAATTGCGCACCAAGAATCACCCTGAACTTCTGGAGGTCAGAGGCGAAGTCATCATGCACAAGGATGACTTCGAGAAAATGAACAAAAAGCGTGAGGAAGAGGGTCTTGATCTCTTTGCAAACCCACGTAACGCTGCCGCGGGATCATTACGACAACTCGATCCGAAGATCACCGCCTCACGTCCATTGCGATTTTTTGCCTACGGTATAGGGCTTGCCGAGGGTGAATCCTTCGATAAGCTTGGTGATGCCCTGGATTATATTGAAAGGGCCGGATTCATTATCTCGGTTGAATCGGAAATCAGTGACAATCCAGAGCATATCAAAAAGAAATATCGTGCCCTGCTGGATAAGCGTACCGATGTTCAATACGATATGGATGGTGCTGTGATCAAAGTCAATTCTTTCCGCCAGCAAGCCAAAATGGGTGAGCTGTCACGTTCACCCCGCTGGGCTATCGCCTGGAAATTTCCCCCGGCTGAGGAGACCACGGAAGTCGAGGATATCTTTGTGCAGGTGGGAAGAACCGGTATTATTACACCGGTGGCGGCATTGAAACCTGTCCGGGTCGGTGGAGTGGAGGTCCGCAGGGCATCCCTGCACAACGAGGACGAGCTTCGCAAAAAGGACATCCGCATCGGAGATACGGTTGTGGTCAGGCGCGCGGGTGATGTTATACCGGAAGTCGTAAAGGCGGTAAAATCCAAACGCAGCGGGAATGAGAAGGAATTCAAAATGCCGGATAAATGCCCGGTCTGCAAGCAGCCTGTCACCCGTCTCGAGGGTGAGGCCTATTACCGCTGCACCAATATCGCCTGCCCGGCCCAGGTCAAGGAGCGGATCATTCACTTCGCCTCCAAGGCTGGGGTAGACATTGACGGCTTGGGGGGCAAGCTGATCGAACAGATGGTGGAAAAGGATATGATAAGTGCGCCGGCCGATCTATATTTTCTTGAAAAGGACGATCTGCTTAAACTCGAGCGAATGGCTGATAAAAGCGCACAGAATATAATCGATGCTATCGATGCCAGCCGCCAGCCCGATTTGCCGCAGCTGATTAATGCGCTTGGTATCCGCAATGTCGGGGAACATCTTGCGGACGTTCTGGCGGATCGTTTCGGATCGCTGGAGAATCTGATGCAGGCTGATTACGATGAATTAGCTGAGATAAACGAGGTCGGTCCGACCATAGCGGATTCGATTGTCAGCTTCTTCAAAAATGACCAGAACCGCAAGATGATTCAAAAGCTCAAGAAGGGCGGCATGAAATTTCCGACAGCCGAGAAAAAAACGGCCTATGCCCCGCTCGAGGGTCAGACTTTCGTACTNNAGGCCAAGGAAGCGCTGGAGAAACTGGGCGCAAAAGTTACTTCATCGGTTTCAAAAAATACCGATTATGTAGTAGTAGGAGCGGATCCCGGCTCGAAGTATGACAAGGCTCAAAAGCTGAATATTAATATCCTTGACGAAAACAAATTCGAGGAACTGCTGAAGAAACATGAATGAGCAGAATAAAAGCAAATCGGCGACATTGATAGATATCGCCATGCCTTTTATCGCGGTGATTCTGGGACTTGCATTTTGTTACTTTGCCGCTCCAGTGATAGTGCCGGTAATTATCGGAATCAGCTTGGCTTATGTCTTCTATCCGGCCGTGAAATTTCTGAAAAAGCTGAAAATTCCGCACCTAGCAGCGCTTTTCATAGTCACTATTACTACGCTGGTCCTCTTTGCAGGGATCTCCATTGTGATCTACTATCAGGGCACGGAATTTATAAAAAGTATCCCGACCTTGAGGGCTGAATTAGAGTCATTCCTGATAGACAATTTTGCTAAATTCAGAGAGACTGTAAACAATATTTTCCCTGACTTGATCCCTGAGGGCGAGGGCAGGCGTCTGGTCGATAATACCCTCCAGAACCTGGATTACCAAAAAGTAGGAGAAATCGTCTTCAAGGGACTCGGCTCGGTGTTTTCTTTTCTCGGCAACATTATTCTTATCAGCATCATTGCATTTTTCCTGATAATGGAGGCGGATGTATTCAAGCGCAATCTCACCCTGGCTTTCGGCAAAGAGAATCAAATTATTACCGGCCAGATAATGACTGAAATAAACCGCCAGATATCCTCGTATTTTGCTCTTAAATTCATAATTACCGTGGGGCTTGCCATAGTTTATACAGCGGGATTGCTGTTAATGCGCATCGATTACGCATACATCTGGGGACCATTGGCTGCCGTGATAACTCTTATACCCATAATAGGGGCTTATGCCGGAGGCATTCCGCCCATGATCGTGGCTGTGATTCAGTATGACTCGGCGATATGGTTTTTGTGGGTATCCCTGTTCTTCCTTGCCGTACAATTTGTCGAGTCTTATATTATCAGTCCCAAGGTTTTCGGCGATCAGGCCAACTTGAATCTGACAACTGTAATTGTCTCAACCATTCTATGGGGCTGGATGTGGGGGATAATTGGAATTATCCTGGCAGTGCCAATGACAGCCGCAATAAAGGTGATATGCTCCCATATCGAACCGCTCCATCCTATTGCCAGAATTCTGGAAGGCCGAATCAAATTCTAAGATGAATCCGGAAGTAAAAAAATGCCCGCGCAAAGCGGGCTTTTTTATAAAATATATTCTCTAATTTAAACAATATGATCGGCGACCGCCTGTGCAACTTCCAGAGAGGTATTGGTGCCGCCCATATCATAGGTCCGGAATTCACCTTTCTTAATAACGGAGGCAATCGCGACATCGACTGCAGCGCCTTTATCTACCTCGCCCAGCCAATCCAGCATAAGTTTGCATGAAATCAGCATCGCCATCGGATTAACCTTGTACTGCCCGGCATATTTGGGCGCGGATCCGTGAGTCGGCTCGAAGACAGCGTAATCATCACCGATGTTTCCCGAGGCTGCAAAGCCGAGCCCGCCTACCAGCTGAGCACATAAGTCGGAGATGATATCGCCGAACATATTAGAGGTTACAAGTACACCGTAGTCGAAAGGATTTTTGATCAGCCACATGCACATGGCATCGATATTAGTCTCCCAGAGTTCGATATCGGGATAATCCTTTGCGACCTTACGAGCGGTTCGGACCATCAGCCCTGAAGTCTCGCGGATTACATTGGGCTTCTCGACAATTGTGACGGTTTTGTAACCGAATTTCTTGGCATATTCAAATGCGTCGGTGATAATATTCCGGGCAGCATGCTCGGAAATAATTCGCATTGACACCGCCACATTCTCCAGCCCGTATTTTTTAAACCTGGAAATCTTCTTATTCTTCTTCTCGATCACCTCGAAAACATCTTCCGGAAAGGGGAAAAATTCGACTCCGGAATACAGATCTTCGGTGTTTTCACGAAATACCACCAGATCGATACCATCTTTATAATTAAGGGGATTGCCGGGATAGGCCTTACATGGACGCAGGTTGGTGCGCAGGTTGAATTCCTGGCGCAGCCTTACTATGGGCGACGAATAAACCAGTCCTTTACCCTGCAACTCCGGAACCAGTTCCTTCTCGGCCTCTTCCTTGGGCTTGGATGTGATCGCACCAAACAGGGCACAATCGGTTTCTTTCAATAAATCTATAGTGCGCTGGGGCAGCGGATCTCCCTCTTTGCGCCAAAACTCCCAGCCAATATCGCCGTGGATATATTCAGCATCCAGACCGACTTTGTCCAATACAATTTTGGCAGCTTCCATTACATCAACACCAACCCCGTCACCGGGCAGCCAGGCGATTTTCTTTTTAGCCACTACTCCTCCTTTAATAGCGAATATGTAAGTGAAATCCTGTGCGTGTCCCCAAGATCCGATTTGAAAGGGACATATGCGTAGTCTATATTGAAACCCTTTTGTTCGAAACCGAGCCCGAAGGCAAGAGCCTTTTCATCATAGCCGCTCTGGAACCCGCTTCTCAGGAAGAAAATCTGGCTGAGATTATACTCTCCGCCGATATGCAAATGCAGATCATCATCAGTCGGGTAAACTAGGTCGCCGGAAACAAGGAAATCCTTAATTCTGTATGATCCTCCGAAGCGCAGGATTTTCGGCAGATCGAACTCCTCCTCATCCAGTTTCATGGATGAGCCCAGGTTGGAGAGACTGGCGCCGACTATCAATTCCGGCATGAGCAGATACTGCATCCCGAAATCAAAGGCCACCCCGGTTGAGGAATAAACATCCAGTTTCTCGTAGACGATCTTCGATGTAATACCCAGTTTGAGCCGCTCGCCGAAATTCCTTGCAATTGTTGCGGCTGCCACAAGGTCATTTAGATCAAAATAGCCCTCGGGTTCATCTGTTGGGCCTGTGCGTCTCTCGATATCATCCACAGTTCCATAATTGATGGAGAAGCCAATAGCGAAATCTGAGGGATGATAGACCAACCCCACATATTCGCTGCGAAAGTCGGCAATCCATTCATTGTGCGCGGCCCCCACGGTGAAATAGGGTATGTTGAGTATGCCCGCGGGATTGGAATAAAGAGTAAAAAGATCTCT
>JAABVY010000300.1:13844-19162 GCA_011777135.1 Candidatus Zixiibacteriota bacterium
AATGACCAGGATCAGGAGAATCATAATCGAATATTTCAAAACCTTCACGATAACCTCTTATCTGAATTCAAAACCAATAGTAAACAGATGATCCGGTGCCTCGCCGTCAACAGGTGCGGCAAAGGCATAATCCAGTTTGAATTTATAGTAAACAAACGTTTTCGATATTCCCCCCCCAAATGCAAGACGCTTATCAGCATAACCCGCCCGGAGCGCAAACATCCGATTGAAAACATATTCAGCGCCAGCATAAAACTTAAGATCAAGATTCTCTATCTTGCGGACATCCACACTCACCAGCGCTGTGCTGTCGAATGCCAGAGCCGAGATGCCTCCCTTGACACCTAAGGGCAAATCCTCGTCCTGAGCCACACCAACCTCGCCAAACTGGGCCCAGTAATCACCTGTATTGAAACGGTGCGTTCCGCCCAAGTTTTCAACTACGAAACCGACTCGCACAAGGTCAAAAAACGCATCCGGCTGGAAAAAGTTCAATTTATCCAGCACGGCCATTCCTCCCACATCGAAGGTAACAGTATTGGATGTTATATTCGCAACTTTGCTGATAAAATACTTTCCAACTGCCCCAAACATGAAAATATCGCCGAATTTTTTGGCAAAAGCCAGGGCTACAACATTGTCCGAATACGATAAATCTTCACCGGTAAACGCGCCCTCATTGTCGCGTCCTTCAAAATTACCATCCGAGGCATGAATCCATCCGCCCGCAACGGTGGCTTCCTCCAGGGCCTGGACGCCGAAGGCGACATAGCCGAATTTACGGTCGAAATCCATATGCCGGTATGAGGCGCTGGCGGAATTCCATTTAAGCTGTGCAAGTCCGGCCGGATTGTAAAACATCCCGGTAGCATCATCCGAGATAGCCAGGTAAGTCCCCCCCATGCCCATCACCCGGGCGGAAAAACCAAACTTGAGAAAAGCCGCCGTGCCGCCGGCATTACCGTCCTGGGCAAGTAATCCCGAAGTTCCAAACAGCGTCAATATAATAAATATAAAAAACAATTTCTTCATCATGCACTCCTGCCTACGGTATTACCATTATTTTGCCCCAGGCCTCTTCGCCCGAGGAATTTTCGACCTTAAAGTAATACGGTCCGGTAGCGACTATATCACCGTTATCATTTCTCATATCCCATGCATCACCATCATGCTGGATACCCCCTGCTCTTTGTTCGCCGTCAACAGGTGTGGCCACAAGGTCCATGGCAAAGTCGTAGACTTTAATTGTCACGCTTCCGCTTTGCTCGAACCTGTAGTGGAATTTCACCCGTCCGCCCGGGGATACAAAGGGGGATGACGGTACGGGGGAGGCATACGCTGTCGGGCCGGCATTTTCAGGAATCTCCTCGAAGGTCCGGTAAACACTCCAGCTTTCTCCGCCGTCGGTGCTCTTTGCCATCCCATCATTGGAGGCGGCCCAGATGACACCGTCGGCAATTCCGACGCCGAAGAACTCGGTGCCCTCATAAATCCTTTCGCCTGTAGCGGCATCCACTAACTGCAGAGTATCCCAGGTCTGGCCGAAATCCGAGGTGCGCATAAGACCCGCAGAGGTAGCCGCATAAACATCAGCGCCGTTGAAGGCGAAATTCCAGGCATTGATGCCTGTCAGGACAACATCCCAGGTCTGACCATTGTCAGTTGAAACATTTATCCCATTGCGTTCTCCCAGGAGGCCGGTAGAATTGCCCGCTACCCAGACATATCTCTGATCATTATGATACTGCGCCTCCACCGAAACCGCGAAATTTCCGGAAAGACCTTGCTCATCTCCCGAGGTGGCACGAATATTATAGTCGAATTTCGACTGATCCAGGTTTACAGTATCTATGCTCCAGAGTCCAGGCAAAGCGCTGGGACTGGAGGCCAGACCATGAACCGAACCAACCCAGAAAAGAGAATCAACATCGTCGAATAACAGGGTCGTCATAGCAGTGTCGATTATGGTCTCCTCTTCCGCATCACTTACTTCCACGGGTATCCAGGTTGCACTGGAGCGGTTATATCTTTGCAGGCCTATTCTGGTTGCAAGCCAGATTGTAAAATCGGTGTAGATCAGGTCATTCACATTATCACCGATAAATGTCGGGATCCAGGTCTGACCGAAATCCTGCGAGAGCAGGACCGCCAAGCCGCCCTGTCCGTCATGTGGCCGGGTAGCGACAGCCCACTCATAGACTGTATCCACCAAATCGCCTTCTTCTTCCTCCCAGGAGCTTGCGCCAACGGCCTCCACCGCCAATCCCGCATTCTCGATGCCGTCAAACCTGAACAACTCGGCGTTCAAAATAGAACCGTCGAAAGGGCAGGGAATCTCGAGCTTCCAGAGTCCGCCGGCGCTGCCGGCAAAGAGATATAATGTGTCGTCGGCCGTGCATGCTTGTTGATCCGATAATGAATAGAAATTTGCCAGGGAAAGAATCTGATTGAATGATGAATCCGGTGAGGTTTCCGCCGCATTGAGGGTTATCTTCTGCCAGGTCTGACCATCATCCTGCGAGCGGATCAAGCCCCCTTCGGTGCAGGCGGCCCAGATTGACCTTCCGCCATTATCATCGAGAGTAATCAATATGTCCTCAACCTTATTGCCTGCTCCCAGAGCTTCAACAGGTGAGCGTTGAATCCAGGTTTCTCCGAAATCCGTAGAATACGCGAATCCAGTGCTCGTGCCGCTATCCACATCATACCCTGCGCAGATCACGAAATCTCCATTAGCGGCCGAAGCGCTGGTATAATCCGAGGTAAGGCCGTCGGATGCAAAATATGATCCATAGCTTATGCCATTATTCTCAGAGCGGCTGAGTCCAAGATCAGTTGCGACCCAGATATAATCGTCCTGAATGGCAAAATCAATAATATTATTGGAGGCCAGTTTTCCGGGACGATCTATGAACTGGAACTGGTTCATACCTGCGGCAGACCCGGCCCAGACTACAACCGTATCCTCATAATTGCCATCGACATGGACGGAAAAGAAGCGGTTGTTCAGGTAGGCAAAGGTGCTGTCGAGGAAATCCTGCTCTGCCAATGTATCCGGGTAGAGATTTTCCCAAGTCTGACCATTATCGGTGCTGTAAATCAGACCGCCATAGAAGCAGGCCGCATATACCACTGAATCGAATACATCCAGATCATAACAAAGCATGCCGGGGCTGGAAGCCTGAAAAGGAGTATAACTCTGGAAATTATCCCCGAAGTTCGAGGTAACGCTGAAGCCCTCGCCTACAGGCACAGACACTCCCTGAGATAAGATGGAACTGGAATTTGCGACCCAAAGCTCTCCGCTGCCATAAGCCATAGCCGAAATCTCATCAGTAATAAGGCCATTGGTGGAATCATAGGAACGCCACTCCATGCCGCCGTTGTCGGTCCCGGAAAGCCCCTTGCTGGTTCCGATCCAGACATAAGTACCGTCATAAACCACATCGACCCCGCTATTTGCCAAAAGCTTCATAATCGGATCATCCAGGAACGAAAGCGGGATAGAATTCGCGCTCACGGCAAATAACAGAATTACTATCATAAAAATGTAGAATCGCTTCATTAAGCCTCCTCAAATAAAAAAATACCGAACAAAACATGGTTCGGTATGTATATGAAAGGTCTTATCATCAAGTTGTATAAAGGCAATATTAAAATTCTAACCGTAGAAATCTTACAATAAATACCTCCAGGGGCGGAAATTAGGGATATTTACGATAAAGTCAAGTTATTTCAAAGCTTACTGATCAAAAAGCCCCATCTCAAATTCCGGGTCGAGACTTTCAGCGATTTGCTGTCAAAATGTCTTAGTAAGCTCAGCAAAATCAGGCCTCCAGCGACAATTACTTCTGCTCTGGAAGGCTCAAAGGTTATAACCCCCTTACGCTCTGAAAGTTTCATTGCCGCCAGGTCATTTATCAGCTCCTCCAGGCGGTTGAGCTTAAGTGACTTACCATGAATCTTGTCAGGATCATAAGCGGGCGGTTTTGAGTCAAGCAACTTATAGGCGGAAATTGTCCCGCCGGTGCCGATCAGGTCGAAATTCTCAATTCTAAAATCTTTCAACTTTTGCCGGAAAAAAGCTGATAACTCCTCGGAGGCTTTTTTGAGAGTCCCAGGCCAGCACTTTCGGTTGGTGCCAAATTTCTCGGTGATTTCCACGGCCCCAATCTCAAGGCTGATAGCCTTCGTGACATCATTTTTATGGGCCATGACAAATTCGCTCGAGGCTCCGCCGATATCGAACATTATCCTGTTGGGCTTGATGCCTTTTATTCCCGTAACGGCCCCGAGATATGTGAGTTCTGCTTCACTCCTGCCAGGAATCACCTCAACCGGAATTCCGGTTTCATTTTCGATTTTCTCAACTACTTTGGATTTATTTTTAGCACTTCTGACAGCTTGTGTGGTTACCGCATATATGTGTTCTGCGCCATGCTGATACGCTTTTTTCTTGAAGGATTTAATATCTCTTATTGCCCTTTTAAGATTCTTGTCTGAAATAAATCCCGACTTTTTCAGGCCGAATGCAAGCCGCGGGGTTCTGCTATCCTGGAGCAGCGGCTTAATCCTTCCATCACTATAGATTCTTGCCACTAAAAGGAGAATCGTGTTGGAACCGATATCTATGGAAGCTAATGTTTTCATGTAACCAGGGCGGTTTTCTCAAATCCGAGGCCCACAGTAAGGCCCCGATAAAAATATCCTTCCTCTACAAACGGCAGCCAGATCAACTCCTTATCATCATATTCGAGATACACTCTCCAGAGCGAGTCCAGATCCAGATGCTCCAGGTTATCCTTGCCTGCCAGCAGATACGGCAAAACCATCGTCCAGGCCTGTTCGGAATCGACACAAGCCGCCACAAAATTATAATCGGATTCGCCCAGCCTGTCAAAGTCAATTTCATCGACCGCCCTTGAAAGTGATAGCGAGAGACGCGCCGCCCGCTTCAGGTTCGAAATCTCGAATGCCGGTATAAAAATCGTATCCGAATCAAAAACAAGGGCCTTTTTTATTATTGCCGCTTGATCCGAATCCTTTAAGCGGAACATCCAGAATGGAAAGAGCTTATTATGCCTGTGATCTCCCCGGGCAAGATTTATCTCGATAGCCTTATAGCTCTCCCCCTCCGAGCGGTACATGTGTCCACAATTTCCGCAGATGAACATCTCGCCATTTTTCTGGCGCGGGAGATCGAATCCGCAATGATCGCATCTATGCGCGACCATTTTATATTCGGTTCCATTCAGCTTGGTTTCCAGCTCCAGATCACGGCAGTCAAATTGACCTTCTTCCACACATACCGCCCTTTT
>JAABVY010000194.1:0-225 GCA_011777135.1 Candidatus Zixiibacteriota bacterium
AGTTTGCGGCGGCTTTTTTGTCAAATGCTCAAAGGACTTTGACTTTAAGAAGACTTAATTTTGTTTAGAATTTGACCTCATCCAAGTGAGAATAAGTTCTCGGATCATGGCTATTCAGATTATCTTTGGCCCATTCCTTGAATTCATCGAGCCTGAACCGATTTTTTCTTACTTCCCATGATCTGCTGCGGAAGTACTTATAGATATATTCCGGAAAATATAATG
>JAABVY010000194.1:284-2759 GCA_011777135.1 Candidatus Zixiibacteriota bacterium
CAATCCAGTATTCTGCCAGCCGTTTTCGGCAATCCAGTTCTTCCCTGTACGAATAACGGTATTTCTTCTCATCGGGAAATGTCTGGAAGAAGAGCTCTTCCCGCCACTCTTTTTTGGCATTAGCATATTCTCTCCAGGCGGCAACAGCATGAGGATCCTCCATAATATCTTCGGAAATCACAACTTTATAAAAGACCATTTTGTCGTCTGCATTGGCCTGACCACAGGCAAAGGCCGCGATAATAAAGATAAGTCCAATTAATACTAGATTGATGCGTTTCATATTTCTATAGCTCCAGTTTGCGCTTTCATTAATATAATCGGATTTATGACGGTTGGGATTCAGTCCGGATTGAGCACATATTTCAAACAGCTCTTTGCAAATGTCATACAGAGCTGAAATATGTTTGCACAATACTCTAAAATGGTCTATAATAACCGGATATTATGGCAGAAGATAACAGTTTCAATTTCAAACTTGAAAATGTTTCCTATGTTTCCGGAGGCAATCCGGTCCTCGAGGATATAAATCTGGCCTTCGAACGCAATCGCGTGACGCTGGTAACCGGACCATCCGGCTCGGGCAAAAGCACTCTATTGAGATTGATGGGTATGCTTATATCGCCAACTTCGGGGGAGATATTCTATAAGGGTAAAAGTCTTGATGAATTCGATCCCAGCGAATATAGATCCAAAGCGGTTATGGTGGGCCAGAAGCCTTACCTGGTGGATGGCAGCGTTATGGATAATCTGATGCTGCCGTTTAAGCTCAAGCACAACAAGGACAGGAATATTTCCGAGGAGACATTTGTCGAGTATCTCAGCAGGATAGGATTAGATCGGGATTTTTTATCAAAAAAGAGCAAAAAAATCTCTGGGGGTGAGTCCCAAAGAATGGGACTCGTTCGCGCACTGGCCCTGAACCCTGAGACCCTGCTCCTGGATGAACCGACTTCAGCGCTGGATATGTCCTCTGAGGAGCAGGTGGTAAATCTACTCAGGGACAGCAAAAAAGTCAGAAGTATTGTGGTCGTAGCACATTCACCAGCCTACCTGCAATTGGCCGATCGGGCAGTGGTCCTGAAAAACGGCCGGGTGGCTAACTGCAAGGAAAGCATGAGCCCGAAAGAACTCAAGGACTGCCTGGAGGGAAGGATATGAGCTCGCCGACCATCCAGGAAATCACGCTTTTGCAGATGGCTATCTGTTATCTGCTCTTTCTGGTTTCATTTCTGCTGATATATCACTACAGGATGAAGCTGGAAAAGGATGCCATCATTTCTACGATCCGTATGTCAGTTCAGCTTGTGATAGCGGGCCTGGTTCTCAAGTATGTGTTTAAATTCAACTACTGGTATGTTGTGCTGTTTGTACTTCTCTTCATGCTGTTTTTTGGTGTGCAGACAATTCTGGGGCGAACCGGAATCAAGATCAAAAAGACCTTCCCATATTTATTTATAAGCATGCTTATCGGATGCGGCGGCACGCTTGTGTTTTTTATCTTTGCCGTTGTGAGACAGGAGCCCTGGTATGACGCGCGCTACCTGATTCCGCTTTTCGGGATGATTGTGGGAAATTCCATGAATGGGTGCGCGCTTGCTCTTGAACGTTATGTCACCGGGATCCATGACAACCGGGATGCTGTCGAGGCCATTCTATCATTCGGAGGTACTCCCGCAGAGTCCACAAGAGATAATTTTCTTAAGGCTTTCCGCGCTTCAGTTTTGCCTACTTTTGCATCTATGACCGGGATGGGAGTGGTTTTTCTTCCGGGAATGATGACCGGTCAGATTTTATCGGGGGCTGAGCCGCTTCTGGCTGTAAGATACCAGATCGCCATTATGCTCGCCATACTATCCTCGGTTGTTTTTTCAGTCTTCCTGATACTGAAGCTTGAAACCAAGCTCCTGTTTAACAGAAGGGATCAGCTTATTGATTTCTGATCCCCCCTATTATTATTCACAATAGATATGGACCTTCTCACCGCTGCCGCTGTCGACATCGATCGACAGATCGGAGAGAGCATCTATTAATTCGTCCAGAGAATCTCCCTTTACACCTTCGAAATCAAGATTAACCCCTTTTTCTTTGAGGGCCTGATCGATTTTATCCTGGGCCTCTCCCGGAAGCAGCGATTTCAGCTTGATACCGGCACGCAGGAGAGCCATGGGAACCCGGATGTTCACTTTTTCTCCTCTGCCCGGCTCATCAGGAGTGTCGATCTCGACCCTGAGGTATTTGGGCGATTTGCGGGCGATGCTTTTATCGCTTACATTTTNNTTCGCCAATCGCATTTAAGAGTTTTTCTGCCTGATCGACATTGATCTTGCCTTCGGCCAGCATATTGAGTATTTGATGTCTGTCGTTACTCATTTTAATACACTCCTTCATTGAAAATTAACATAGACGTTATCAGTTGCGCTTCTTACATCAACCTTCAGGCCGCGCATGTGGCAAATCAGATAGAAGAAAACA
>JAABVY010000070.1:0-664 GCA_011777135.1 Candidatus Zixiibacteriota bacterium
TGCAATAGTCGCGGGAGTACTTATTGCCGCAAACTTATACCTCAGTATCAGAATGATGCATGAGATTCAGAAGCGGGGATATAAGGTCAATTTCCTGCTGATGCGGATAATGATATTCAAATATATATCTCAATACAAAGAGGCCACCACCNNTGTACCGCCCCTGGATCATCACCATCAACGGCGCACTCCTCTTCGCGCTCCTTGCCGTTCTGAATATCCTTCTGACTCAATCTTAATCCTCGACTTGTCCTTCCAGTAACGCTCCAAATCATTCAGAAAAGGTCAATATGAGACACGGAATATATTGTCCGCCATATAAATACGAAGAAAATTTAAGAAATTAATTTCATCCGAACATAATCAGGATGAATATTGTTGTATTTAAACGAGGGGCGAGTTTCTAGTTGAAAATCGAGCATTAGTAATGGTAAAAAAGGAGGTTTACCATGGCTGCAAGACAGAAGACAACTGGAAATCCTAAGAATGAAGGTACTACTTATCGCGGTAGAAATTATACCGTGCTTTTCAATGAGATGACTGAACCGGGGGCATATTACTTTCATCCCACCGGATGGCTCTATCGGGTACCGGATGAGAGCCTGGCCGCCGGTCACAGTCCGTTTATCAGCATCAACAGCAGGGATGAATGCTTCGTAACGAA
>JAABVY010000070.1:670-1936 GCA_011777135.1 Candidatus Zixiibacteriota bacterium
AACTCGCCCTGAGAGGCCTGGCTAATAAAGGTCAGGTCTCATTTTTATGCGTGTATTTTTCACGCAAAATTCGGCGGTGAAATCGTTGCAATCTTTGCTTGACATGAGACAGTGATTGTCTTTTATTCTTGCAGGATCCCGCGCACATATTTTGGGGCTATTTTGACTGAAAGTGATTTAACGGTTTAATTCTGACTTTTGTAATAAAGTTTCCTCACGATTTTCCTACCGTGTGGGTGTCCATAATGCGCTATGAATTTAGCGTGATTCAGAAACCTGCCTAAACCTCCCGGGCAGGTTTCTTTTTGGTTAGATTGTGCAGAATCTCTTTATAGTGTGGTATGATTTTTTCACGGCTGTACACTCTGGCCGATTCAGCAATTTTCTCACGATCGACAGGGAGCATTTCCAGATATTTGCGTATTGCTTTCTTTATCTCCTCGCCCGAGGTATCATGGGGAAAATTGATCCCCCCGGTCTGCTCCACAATCTCCACCATCCCGCCGTCATAAGTTGCCAGGGTAAAGCAGCCGCAGGCCGCACCCTCCGGGAGTGTGAGGCCAAAACCCTCGCCGATTGATGGAAGGATCACCGCACCGGCCTTCTTGTACTCCTCCGCCAGTCCTTGCTGATCCAGGGGAGGCAGAACCTCAACATTATCAACACCTGTAGCCATATATTCCAGGTGATCTTTCAAAATCCCGCTGCCATAGACCTTGAGATGGATTTCGGGGATATCGGATACAGCCTTGATAAGAAGATCAATGTTTTTTCTCTTGATAAAGGCCGAGGGGCAGATCAGGTATCTATCATCCTTCTCCTCACCGCTGTAATTGAAAATCTCCTGGTTGTAGGGCATATTCAGGACAACTGAATCGGTAGTGGTTATGGATGCCATATATTTCGAGACTACATTGACAACCTCAGCAGTGCTGAATACGCGGTTTGCCACAGGTCTCAGGAGCGGAATATCGCGCAACATGAAGGCGTCGGTACCATGGCAGGTAACCATAAGCGGACATTTGGTCTTGCGTGCCAGGCGAGAAGCTATCACTCCCGGCGGAAGCCACCAATGGGCCCAGATCAAATCATAATTGTCTTCCTGGAATTGCTGACGGGCGGTACTGGCGGATTTCCTGAAATACTTCAAAATCTTAGGCCATTTGAGAGGATTTTTGTAGAGCTTATGCATGGTTCCCCCGAACCGGATGGGGCAGACATGAAAGTCGAACTCGTCGGAGAGATCGCTTATAAGATTTTTCAGAA
>JAABVY010000293.1:0-4879 GCA_011777135.1 Candidatus Zixiibacteriota bacterium
GGAAGTATCGACACACATGCCGCCAGCTTCTTATTGATCAATGTCTCGGCGATATGGTTGGCCTCGATCTGAGAACCGGCAGATGAAAAAACCACTACATAATCAGAATTGTCCATTGCAAAACCTCGCCTGCTTTATTTTTTGATTTGCCGTCCTAATGCTTCTTCTACCTCGGCGATTTTGCCCGTGATACGGTCTTTATAACCCTCACGATCATCGATATGTATGCGCGTATAAACGCGGCTGAAATCCTCGCGCAGTTTCATATGACATTTCTTGACCAGGGCCATCAGCTCATCCCATTCCCCCTCCACCAGAGTGCCAAGGGCATGGGTCTGGTACGGTAGACCGGATTTATCAATTATATCAATGACTTTGGCCACAGCACCGGCCAGGCTTTCTTCGTCAGCCGGATAAGTTGAAAATTCTAATAACATACAAGTCCTCCTTTTTATTTTTGGAAAATCAATCTTCCAGAATTTCCTGGTAAAGTGGAAATTCCGAACAGAGTTTGGCAACCCCCTCTTTTACTTCTGCGTAGACCTCTTTATTCTTACGGTTTTGAATTACCCTGTCGATCAGGTCTGCAATTCTGACCATCTCCGGTTCCTTCATACCGCGCGAGGTTACGGCCGGTGTGCCGATCCTTATTCCGGAAGTCACAAACGGTTTTTCGGGATCGAATGGCACCGTGTTTTTATTTACTGTAATCGAACATTTATCGAGCGATTTTTCGACCTGTTTTCCGGTCATATCCATGCCGATGAATGACATCAGCATCAGATGATTATCTGTGCCGCCGGAAACCAGGTTGTAGCCATGTTCCAGGAAGCGATCAGCCATAGCCTTGGCATTCTTTACTATCTGCGCCTGGTAATCCTTGAATTCAGACTTTGCCGCCTCCTTCAAAGCTACGGCTTTGGCAGCGATTATGTGCATCAGTGGTCCGCCCTGAATTCCGGGCATGACCATGCGGTCCAGATCGGCGGCGTATTTCTCTTTGCAAAGGATCATACCGCCCCGTGGGCCGCGCAGTGTTTTATGGGTTGTGGTGGTCACGAAATCTGCATGCGGTACCGGTGAGGGATGCAGCCCGGCTACGATCAGGCCGGCAATATGTGCCATGTCCACCATCAGCAGCGCTCCCACAGATTCCGATATTTTGCGGAATTTTTCAAAATCTATTATGCGGGGATAGGCCGAGGCTCCGGCAATGATCATCTTCGGTTTGTGCTTTTCCGCCAGTTTTGCCAGTTCGTCATAGTCGATCTGCTCGGTTTCCTTATCCACAGTGTAGCCGATGACATTATAGAAAATCCCCGAGAAATTGATTGGATGGCCATGGGTCAGATGTCCCCCGCAGGAGAGATCCATACCCAGTACAGTATCGCCCGGTTTGAGAAATGCGAAATAAACCGCCATATTAGCCTGTGAGCCTGAATGCGGCTGGACATTTGCATGCTCCGCTCCGAAAAGCTCTTTGGCGCGTTCACGGGCCAGATCTTCGGCAATATCAACATATTCGCAACCACCATAATAGCGTTTGCCCGGATAGCCCTCGGCATATTTGTTGGTCATAACGCCTCCCGCGGCTTCCAGTATTGCCTGGGAGACGAAGTTTTCGGATGCTATAAGCTCGATCTTCTCATTTTGGCGCTCAGTTTCCTTTATTATAGCTTCATATATTTCAGGGTCAGTCTCTTTTAAATAACTCATACCATCTCCAATCTTTTTCCGCCAATCACATCCGGCGGTTCACTTATCTGTAACCAAGAAAAATAAATTATGCTCCATTAAAAAGCAAGCCTGTTTTGAGATTGTCTTCCAAGGAGTTAAATAATTGGCCCGGCATAATCATAGCAAATAATGCGGGATCAATTTATCCTTTTGGCAAGCTCTCAGGTTTTGCCAAACCGCACGGTGTTTTTTAGTGAAATTTGTAACAAAACCAGACTATAATCGTAAACTGGGATAAGCCTGTCTCGTTTCGAGTTTTGTTCCCAAGACTATCCGCATTTGATTTGATTTTCCGTACATATTGGCATGTGAGAACCGCCGAAAAACGCCTCGATTAACCAGTTTTTATGGAGGGTAATATGTTATCCGTCAAGCAAAAAAGTTTGCTCTGGGGCTGCCTCTCTATAGTCTGCTGCATTCTTCTCATTGCCATGATTTCATGCAGCGATGATAATGCCACCGGGCCTGGCGGTTCGGATAGCTTCTGGTCTGTCGTGACTCCTGAGGATGTAAATCTGGATGGGGCAATTCTGGATGAGCTGACCGAAAAACTGACATCCGGCGAGTATGGCAGGATTAAAAGCATGCTGATCATCCGTAATGGCAAAATCGCCTATGAAAAATATCTTAACGGATGCTGCATGAACGACAGGCAGGAGGTACATTCAGTCACCAAGAGCGTAACCTCTGCATTGATCGGCTTTGCGGTAGACGAAGGCAAGCTCAGCCTGGATGAGAAAATCCTGTCCCATTTCCAGGATTATGGAATCCCGGGCAACATGTCGCCGGAAAAAGCCAATCTTACAGTCGAGGACATCCTGACCATGCGTGCCGGATATGACTGGGATGAGGAGACTTATCCGTATGACGACGGCCGCAATTATTACAGCATGCTGCAGGCACAGACCGACTATTACAGTTATATGATTAATGCCAAGGTGGAGAACATGCCGGGCGAGACATTCTGCTATAACAGCGGCGGCTCGATTCTCCTGGCAAGGGTGATTGAAAACTCTTCTGGAATGGACGTCATCTCCTATGCCGAACAAAAGCTCTTTGGCCCGCTCGGAATCACCGATTACACATGGTATAAATGGAAACGCGGAACCGATCACGAGGTCAATACAGCCAGCGGCCTGGTACTTCGTCCCCGCGATATGGCCAAAATCGGCTACCTGTATCTGAATGATGGTGTCTGGGAGGGGCAGCAGATAATTTCGAAGGATTGGATCGACAAATCCATCACTCCCTATACGGATTTTGGCGGATATGGTTATGGTCTGCACTGGTGGGTCGATCAGATTGACGATGGAAAAACCGAGTGCTGCATGCCCTTTGTCGATGGATTTGGCGGCCAGTATATCATGTATATCAAAGATTACGACATGGTTGTAATCTTTACTGCTGATGAGTACGATGAAGATGAGAAATTGCGCGACGTCATCGTGGATTATGTAACTCCCGCGGTGAAGGATTGATAGCGCTCATTCATGCTCTACTTATGCTATCCCGGCAGGGGAAAAACCCTGCCGGGATATCTCTGCGCAAAATCACATTATGAAAACTTCCAAAAACTTTTAGATTTAGTGGCATGAGTCAGCTGGCCATAAACGTCGTCGGCGACGAGCTCGAAGAAGCGGCGGATTTTTGCCGCTCCGAGGACCTCGGGTTAGAGGTCACCCACTTCGCTTTTACGGATAATCTCGACCGGGATCTTCGGGAAAGCATTGAGCGCCATAAGAGAGTAGTAACCGGCATTAAGCCCCTGATCTCGCATGCCCCGTTTCTTGATTTGATCACCACAAGCCGTGACAAGGAGATCATAAATATATGCAGGAGGCGACACTCAGAGGCGCTTCATGCCTCTTTTGAGATTGGAGCCCAATTCTACATAGCGCATACGAATTTCAACCAGCTTATCAAGGAAGGGCTCTATCGAAAGATGTTTGCCGAACGCACCCTTGATTTCTGGCTCCCGCTGGTGGACGAGGCGGCCGAGCGTAATGTCATAATCACCCTGGAGAATATCTGGGATCCCTATCCTGATATTCAGGCAGAGATAGTCACAAAAGCAAATCATCCCAATCTGAGAGTATCTTTTGATAACGGCCATGCTTTGGTGTTCTCAGATATTCCGGCACAAAAATGGATAGAGACTTTTGGATCTATGCTGGTACACTGCCATCTGCATGACAATTCAGGTGAGTCGGATGAACACAAGCCGATAGGTGACGGTAAAGAAAACTGGCCCGATTTAATCGCGGCATTGAGGCAGCGTTCTCCCGGTGCGATTATGGTAGCCGAAAGCGACAGCCTGAAAAATAATAAGATAAGTATTGAGAGATTGAGGAAGATGTGATTGCTGACATCCGGGACGTAAGGAGTCACTCCTGATGCATTCGGCTTAAAGATCCCTTCGACTAACGGATCATTTGACCTGGAATTACGGAGTGAAACCAGTCCGTAGACCATCCGTAGAATAATCGAACGGCAGGTGAAAATATTTTGCTATATACCATCTCGGGAGGTTTATATGAGATATTGGTTATTCATCATACCTGTATTGCTGATATTGGGTGATGCATCGGTAACTGCCAATAATGCTGGAATAATAAATGAAAACATGGAAAAGGTCTCTGATGATATTCCTGATAAATATCAATATGGATATCAAAGGCCCAATCCATATGGCTATGCCAAGTATTTTGATATTCCCGAATCATCATATGTGAGGATAGTGTTGCTAAATGAAGAACGATTTGACGAAAATGATTTACCAGGCAGTTTCAACGGATTAATCAAAGACACCATATATACTTATTATCACAGCATTTTGGGACCAGGAAGCTATATGTTCAAGCCGTGGCAAGGCGATGATCTTGACACATTATCTGCCGGCATATATTTGATTTCATTTGAAGCTCTGCCAACGAAGATCAATCTTCTTGATCCTTTTGCGGTACTGACAAAATATTATAGAATTGAGAAAAAGACTATCTTAGTGAAATAGGGCTGAAATAAAAGTCCTCAGGGGTAGACAATCTTTAGGCCTTATTTAAAGCATTGCCGCATAGAAAAGGACAAAGGCTCGTCATTCTGAGAGAGTCCTGACCTTGGTCGAGGATGACCGTGAGAATCTCTG
>JAABVY010000293.1:4905-5312 GCA_011777135.1 Candidatus Zixiibacteriota bacterium
CGACCGGTTTTTAATTCTAAAAACACTCCTTAAAATCTTGAAGCCTCAAAGTGTATCTAATTCTCTTTTGCTCCGGTTTATATTGACTGCTGGAAAACAGCAAGGTTGGATCGGTCAAATACAACAAAAAAGCCCGCCTGCAGATGCGGGCGGGCTTCATTAATAATTGATATCAGCAGTCGGGACTTGAATCGCCATTCGGATCACATGGCGTATTACCTCCGATGAAAACATAGTTTATGATCATAACAGCGTCGCTGACATTCACGGAATTATCGCAGTTAGTATCGCCGGATTCAATTGGATCAGGAGCCCCTGCTCCGGCGAACACAAAGTTTATGATTGCCACAGCATCAGAGACATTCACAGTCTCATCGGCGTTGGCATCGCCGCATATATAAGTTTGA
>JAABVY010000192.1 GCA_011777135.1 Candidatus Zixiibacteriota bacterium
GATTTCTGCTGTGGATCAGCGGGCACATATAATATTTTCCACTATGAAAACTCAATGAAAATATTTGAACGCAAAAAGCAGGCGGTCAAAAAAATAAATCCCGATTTGATTCTCACCAACTGTCCTACCTGCATCCTGCAATTTCAGGATGGCCTTAAATCCCGGGAGATTGCGCGTCATTCGGTGGAACTGATTGATCGTCTCAGTGTTGTGGAGGAATAAGTAAGAGGAGGATAGATGAGCGAGGAAAAGCAGGAAACCAGGGGGCTGGTGATAGTCTATACTGGCCACGGTAAAGGCAAAACAACGGCCGCGCTGGGGATGTGTATCCGCGCCGCCGGTTACAAGAAGAAAATAAAAATAATCCAGTTCATCAAGGGCACCTGGAAATACGGCGAGATGGATGGCATTAAGCTGCTTGAACCGTATGTGGAGATGGAACAGCGCGGCAAGGGCTTTGTCGGGATTGTCGATGACAAGGAGGATATCTCCACTCATATCCGCGCAGCGGAGGAGGCTTTACAGTATTCCCGCGAAGCCATGAACTCCGGCCAATACGATCATCTCATCCTGGATGAGATCAATGTCGCTATAAATCTGAAATTGATTAAAGTTGAAGACGTTGTTCAGTTAATACAAGAAAAGCCAGAGCAGCTGCATCTGATTTTGACCGGACGTGATGCTCCTCAGGAGATCATAGATATCGCTGACCTGGTCACAGAGATGCGCGAGATCAAACATCCTTTCCAGAAGGGAATACTGGCTCAGCAGGGAGTTGACTATTGATTTTGGAACCTGAGTTTGTATATTTAGCCCTGAAGGTGTGAAGAAGCAAAAGGAGATGGTTTAATGAGTGTTGATTACGATATTATAATAATCGGCGGAGGTCCCGGAGGTCTGACTGCGGGTCTATATGCCGCGCGCGCCAATATGAGGGCGGTGCTGCTCGAAAAAGCGCTTCCCGGCGGTCAAATTGCAAATACACACGAGGTCGAGGATTATCCCGGCTTCGAACACATAGGCGGTCCTGAGCTAGCCTCAAGGATGGAAAACCATGCCAAGAAATTCGGTCTCGAGGTAATCACCACAGGCGCCGAGGAGGTTTGGTGCGATGGGGACGAGCGTGTGGTGCGCACTTCCGATGGCAAGGAACTTCGCGCTTATGCCATTATTCTGGCCACTGGCGGATCGCCCAACCTTCTGCATGTCCCGGGCGAGAAGGAGCTCTCCGGCCTGGGGGTGTCCTATTGCGCTATCTGTGATGGGGCCTTCTTCAAGGACCAGATTATAGTGGTTGTGGGAGGTGGCGATGCCGCGGTAGAGGAAGGAATCTTCCTGACCAAGTTCGGTTCGAAGGTGATAATAATCCATCGTCGTGACGAACTCCGTGCCGCCAAGATCATTCAAAAGCGTGCTTTCGCAAATGCCAAGATCGAGTTTGTATGGGATTCGGTTGTGGAGAAGATCAACGGCGACCAGAAGGTAACATCAGTTACTGTAAAGAATGTCAAGACAGGAGAAGAATCTCAGGTCGACTGCGGCGCTGTGTTTATCTTCATTGGCTTTGTGCCCAACAGCAATCTGGTAAGAGAAGGTCTTGAGAAGGATGATGCCGGATATATAATTACCAATGAAAGAATGGAAACATCGGTACCTGGAATTTATGCCTGCGGAGATGTGCGTCATCAGCTGGTAAAACAGATTACTAATGCAGTTGGTGACGCTACCACTGCGGCAGTTGCGGCCGAGAAATATATCGAGACCATCCATGACAAGGAACTCATCAATCAATAAGACGATTCTAAGATATAAATAAATATTGCGCCGGAATTGCAATCCGGCGTATATTTTTGCGTTTGAAAATAGGAAAACTATGCCGCAGAAGATTAGAAAAGATAATGAGAGAAAGCCGGAGTGGTTCAAAATAAAAGCTCCGCTTGGCACGAATTACCGAGAGGTGCGCAGCCTGATGGAATCTTATGGACTGCATACAGTCTGCCAGGAAGCCAACTGTCCCAATCGGGCTGAGTGTTATGGAGCCAGAACCGCGACATTTTTGATACTCGGTGACAAATGTACTCGCGGATGTACCTTCTGTAATGTCAAAAGAGGAAAACCGCTGGAGCTTTTTCAGAATGAGCCCGAGCGTGTTGCCCGGGCCACAAAAAAACTGGGGTTGAAATATGCCGTGGTAACTTCTGTAACGCGAGATGATTTGACCGACGGTGGGGCTTCGGTTTTTGCGGATACTATCGGGGCTATTGGAGAAGTCAATCCAGAATGCAAGATTGAAGTTCTTATTCCTGATTTTCGAGGCGACTTTGAAGCTCTGAAGACGGTGCTTGACGCGAGGCCTGATGTATTAAACCATAATATTGAGACAATCGAGCGCCTTTATCCCAGAGTCAGAAAGGGAGCCAATTACAGACGTTCGCTGGAATTGATTTCGCGTGTCGAATCATACTCACCTGAAATACCGATAAAATCAGGGCTTGATGGTCGGATTGGGTGAGACAATCGAAGAAATCAGAGAGACATTGACAGATTTATTCAAGGCGGGCTGCCGGCTTCTCACAATCGGCCAATACCTTTCACCTTCAAAAAAACATCATCCGGTAATTGCCTATTATTCCCCTGAGGAATTTGCCGAGCTCAAAAAGATGGCGATCGATATCGGATTTGAGGGCGTGGTGTCAGGCCCATTGATCAGATCATCTTACCGGGCCTCCGAAATGTATATTGACTCCGGTAAAAAAGAAAATCCTGCTATTTAAATTCCTTCAGATTTTTTCTGTAAAAATCTATCTCGCCTTTCAGGAATCTGATGCGGTGCTGAAATGCCAGGCGTTCTCCACCAGACATATTCTGTGATCCGGTTTCCCTGGTACGAAAATCTCTCTGAACTCCCTCGAGACGGCTTTTTAAAAAATCGATTCTACTCTCAATCATCTTTCTCAATTGCTTTCCAGGAATCTCTAGACGTTGGGCCAGTCCGATAATCAGGTCGAATGGAAAAAACTGCTCGCTCGATATGAGTTCATCGTCTTCCTTGAGCCCGTCTAATAATTTGAGAGCGTTATCGGTAAGAGAGTAGATTTTCTGAGCAGGTTTTGATTTGGCTGATTTAATCTCGACCGAAACAAGTCCATTCTCTTTCAGCCTCCGGAGGGAATAATATATATGCGGGATAGAATACTGAATCCATGAATCCACTTTGTCTTCTTTCAATTTCTCCGACAACTTATAGACATGCATAGGGGCGCTTTTAAGATAGGCCATTATGATGTAATCAGTTGGATTCAGTTTCATACTACCCAATAATAGCTGTTTTATAAGTATGTCAAGCAGTGTTTATAAGGCGGATTTATGTTCAAAAATCACACATAACAAAAGCTCCGACTGTGCCGAAAACTACCTAAAGACGGGCGTTCATGAATATAAAAAAAGAGCATTCAGAGTTAAGTTAACTGGTATGGATTCAGATAAAATAATTCCTGAGAAGTATAATCTCGTCGTCGTGGACGACGAGAAATTTATCTGTGAGATCGTGAAGGAAGTTCTTTCCGATGATGACAGATATTCGGCACGTTATTTCTCATCCCCCTCCCGAGCTTTGAATTTCATCAACAGCCATCCGGTCGATCTGGTCC
>JAABVY010000238.1:0-185 GCA_011777135.1 Candidatus Zixiibacteriota bacterium
CAAGTATTTTGGAATTAAATTGCCCCTCTAAATATGTGCCGCTTCAGCAATAGTTGGACAAGATAAATTTACAGTTAAGTCGATTTTTATGGATTAGGCATAATTAATTGAGTTGGCATTTAGTTTCCGGAATACTCCGACCATTATGTATAAGGATATGCACTTTATACCATTACACCCTCCAC
>JAABVY010000238.1:245-5354 GCA_011777135.1 Candidatus Zixiibacteriota bacterium
TACTATATAACAATAAGTTACAAGAGTTTCGATTTCGGTACAATCACCTCCATTGAATTCAGTATAAGTTTGTGTAATCGAATTGATTATAAGACTATGAAAATCGGATGTGTCCGATTAGGGGCTTCTTTGCTTTTTATAAAACTTCGTACTTCTCAATTAGTGCTTGAAAGCGGGGATGATTGTGAAGAGGTGCAAGGTCTGGAGCTATCCTCAAGAGTTTTGCCGTAAATGGAGAGGGGATGGATAGCAGATATTCCAGCTCGTCGAGAGCATCGTCGTATCTTCCTGCCTTCGTGTAAATGCTGGCCATGACCATGACCCTGGACGGTCCTCACCAGTGGCAGTCATCAACCGACTCTAATTCCTTTGCTCTCCGGGCTTCATTAATTGCGGCGTCATACTGGCCGAGATGAGCAAAAGCAAAGCTCAACCTCACATGCAAGTTGGCATCATAGGGAACCTTTTCGATCAGCATCTCAAGAATGATTCTTGCTGAATCGGCATAGGCGGCCGCCACATCATGACGTTCCTTGCGGTGATAAATATTTGCCAGGCCGCTGTATAATCCATGCGGCGCCACTTTGCCAACAGAAGCCTTTGCAAAGCGTAACAATAGAGAATCATCCAGGACATCAAAGATTCCGAAGTTCCACTTTTGAGCGAATGCAATAGCCATGGGGTTAACATATTCTTTGGCATCATCAACTACCTGTCGCATTTTTTCAAGGTCGCCGTACCACGATGCGTAAAGAAAAATCTTATCGGCATAGAAATCCGGGCGGGTCCTGTCCAACCATATAGCCTGATCGATCGACTGTTCGGCCTGTTCGTACTGGTAGATGAAAGGTAAAAACCAGGTTAATAATTGGTACCGGGTTGGGTTAAGCGGATCGAGTTCAGCGGCTCGCTGGAAATTGCCTATGGCTTCGTCAAATTCCCCCCGCCGCATCTGTACCAGCCCAATGCCCATGAAAAGATAGGGGTCGTTGGGATGCTCCGGGCGTGCCTTTAAGAATTCTTCCATAGCCCTGGTGTAATCGCGGCGGATGAAATTATAATAGTGCCCCAGGGCGAGATGCGCATAAGCCAAATCAGGTTCGAGCGCCAATGCCTTCTCGGCGGCCTGCAGGGCTTGATCGGCGTGCTTGAAGATATTTCCGAACATATTAATATAGCAGACTGTATGAGCCATCGACCTATAAACGTAAGCCCGCGCAAATCCGGGATCAAGATTGACAGCACTGTCGAACATGTTGATTGCTTCCATAAGAAGATGTTGCCGAAACTCCATTCTCTTGAGCAAGTCCGCGCCTCGGAGATAGAATTTGTAGGCTTCTGCATTTTCAGTAGGTCGCGTACTCAGAGTAAGGCTATCTTTCTCTAGCAATTCCACACCAAGATTTTCGACGATCCGTATTGCTATATCCGCCTGAACCTCGAAGATATCCATTAACTCCCGCTCATAATTATTGGCCCACAGATGACGGTCATCTGACACCCGTATGAGCTGTGGAGTGATTCTTACTCTTGAATGTTCTTCTTCTTTGCTCCATCGGACAGTGCCTTCGAGGATATAAGCAACACCCAGTTCCTTGCCAATTTCCCTGAGTTGCTTATCGGAATTTTTGTATTTGATTGCACTGGTTCGTGAAATTACACCTAAACCTTTAACTCTGGCCAGTCGTGAAGTTATTTCCTCAGTCATGCCGTCTGCGAAGTACTCGTCCTCTGGTAGACCGAGGTTGTCAAACGGCAGTACAGCTATCATCGGGACTGTATCAGTGACAGGATCACCGAGCCACGGCCGCCACAAGAGCAGGGCAATCAATGCAACCAAGACAACTGCGCCTGCTACCCACACACCAGGTCTGCTTTGCTTCGTTGTCGTCGTTTCTATCTGAAGTCTCTTCAGATCCGTCAGAATCCCGTCGGCGTGCTGATAGCGAACGGAGGGATCTTTGGAGAGGGCCTTATCGATAATCTGCTGCAACTCACCAGTTACACCGGATTTGTAGCGAGCCATTGGCTCAGGCGCTTCATGGACTATATTGTATTGAATTGCCGCTTCGTGTTCAGCTTCAAAGGGCATCCGGCCGGTTATCATCTTATAAAAGATCACGCCAACTGAAAAAAGATCGGAGCGGTGGTCTACCTGTTTCCCTTCGATCTGCTCAGGTGACATGTAGCCCATAGTACCAAGCGTCGAACCAGTCTTGGTCAACTTCTCTTCACCGGATACTGTCGCCAAACCAAAGTCAACAATGCGAGGCCTGTTCTCTGAATCGATGATGACATTACTTGGTTTGATATCGCGGTGGACCACACCTGACTCATGCGCCTTGTGTAATCCCTCGCAGATCTGCATTGTGTAACTGATGGCATCTGGGATCGTAAGCTTACCCGCCTTTATGACTTCCCGGAGGGACTTGCCCTGGATGTGTGCCATAGCGAAGAAAGGACGTTCTTTGAACTCACCGACTTCATATACCGGGACAATATTGGGATGATCAAGCTTGGCGGCCGCCTGGGCTTCGCGCTTGAACCGCTTGCAGCAATCCTCGTCCTGACATAGAGGGGGGGGGAGGAATTTCAGGGCGACTTGGCGCTTGAGTTTGGTATCCTCGGCCAGATAAACTTCACCCATTCCTCCGGCACCGATTTTGGATATGATTTTATAATGCGAGACCACGACACCAGCAGTCAGAGCTGTAAATGATTTAGTCTTATCATCATCAGATCCGTTTGCTGCCATAGAAAATGCCTTACTTAATTATTGCCGCAAAAATCTTGTTCGATATTTAATAATATGATTTTCAAGCCTGAAAAGCAAATTCTGGCAAACAATATTTGATGCCAATCTCAAATTGAGATTGATTATATATCTGAAATTAATCCGTTCTGTGCCAGATTTGTGCCAAATTAAGGTAAAAACAAGTAAAATCAAACACAAAAAAACGAAATCCTAAAAAACTGGAATTTCACATCCCCCATGACACTTGCTCAACATCAAATTCAGTGGCAATCCAAATATCCTTAATTGTTCGATATGCCCCACCTCCACCATTTATAATTCATTACATATCAATATGTCACAGCAATTAAAAGGGCTGGACTATTTGCCTATACCCCCCCACCCCTTGGCTATTTCGTTGAATATCATTCAGTAGCCTGCGATGGTGCTAGACACAATTTGGTCACACATTTTACTCTCTGATTTGGTTGCAAATCTGTGCTGTAGATAAACAAAGACGATATCAGGCAATGCGCCCGCTTTACAGAAATAAAGTTACACTATCGACTTTTATTAAGATATATTGAATTTGTTCGGCAAGATCAAATTTCTTGAAAATGTATTTAACCACGAAAGAATAAGCATTTTGAGAGAGAAATTATCGTACCAAAGAAGCTATGGAAACCGATACCAGCTTCATTATCATAACTTGACCTCCATATAGAGTAAGTGATCTACAACTCGCATCCATCAACCGGAACACCGGAATGCAGCATAAATCAATTACATGTTAATAGGATTGAAACAGCATAGAAAAAGAGAACTTATAAAAAACCCGCCTGATTATTTTCAGGCGGGTTGAAGTTAATATGCCATTTGTCTATTAATGGTATTTTCCAAAGCCGGGCAGCTTGCCGCATTGAGGCTCGGGCCCGGTTCCCATTTCGCAGGGATTGTTTCCACCGATGAAGACATAGTTGATGATATACACTGCATCGCTTACGTTTACAGACCCATCGCAGTTAGTATCTCCATGGATGCAGAAGCAGGGAGGATTTCCCCCAATGAAAACATAGTTGATTATATACACTGCATCGGAGACATTTACCACGCAATCACAATTGGCATCTCCACTCATGGTAGGGGTGAGCACATATGTCTCCATGTAATCATATTGGGTCTTTTCCACGTCATACCAGATGTAAGTTTGCAGGGAGGAATATTCCATGGGTGACACCATGGCAGGCGTGCACATATTATAGACCAGAGAATCGGGAGTATACAGTGGGAATGCGGGCTTATGGGTATAGAAAATCGCCCAGTCATCATTTGGTTTGTTCACAATTGTGTCGATCGCGTATACAGGCACGCTGTCCAGAGCTATCCTGAATGTCGAGCATTGATTAACATCCGTGACGCAGGCACTGTCTGGATCATAATGCCGCACTATCTCAATCAGGCCACTGCAGCAATCAGCCAGGAAGGATGCCATGAAAGTCCCGGGACCATCAAAAGGCAGCTGACCTTCATAGTATACAGTATCCGCTTCACCAGCTCCAAGGACAGCATTGTAAACCTCAGTTCCAAATAACAATGGATCGCTGCTCGAACCCAGGCTGTCAAGATAAAAAGCAATTAGGCCGATATAGCAATCTTCAAGATTGTTGTTAGAAAGGGCCAACTCAAGATTGATATATTGCCCCTCCACTATATGGAACCTGGGAATTATATCAAGCACGGCCTCGAACCTGTCGCAGGCATCCATGGCACATGAATCACCAAGATGAGCTGTCCACAGATTCTGATCTTCGAAATCATGATCACCGTTTCCGTTATAATCATTGCAAAGGGAATAGCCAAAATCGGAGGTAAAGCTTACTTTTAGGTCACCATTGACATCAAACATCCTGACCGGCACCTGAGCAATCTGGGTGGCCCCTCTCATTACCGTGGCTACACAGTCGAGGTCGCACTTACCTCCATCCAAATAGAAACTTACGATCCCGTTTTCATCTGAGGGGGCCTCGGGGTATAGAACATTACTTGGATTCGCGCCCGGGCATCTGATCAGTTCATTGCAGTTGTAGAGGGAGACATAAATCGTTGAATCTCCTACAATCGGATCGCCGTAGCTGTCATGCATATATACCCTGAAGGGAACATGGCCGCCGGGAGAAATAAGAAAGACCGGGTCGGTGGTGATGTTGTCCTGCGGGCCACCACTGATTATAGTAATAGAACCTGGGAAAAAGCTTGGTGTATATGAATATCCATCTGAAAGGGTTAGGATAAAGTATCCAGCTGGCGGGAAGAATCCGGAATCGATCGGAATTGTCTGAGGGGGTGCGCCGGCCTCCACGGTGAACCATAACGTG
>JAABVY010000308.1:0-290 GCA_011777135.1 Candidatus Zixiibacteriota bacterium
CGCGCCGAAATATATTGTCGCGCCAATACCCGCAGCACCGAGCTCGTAGGCGCGTTCGATATTGGTAAATGGCACCTGGTCGTAATTATTAGGATATGTCAATAGCTCATTATGGTTGATCTTCAGAATGAATGGTATTTTGTGAGCATATTTGCGCGACATGCTGCCGAGTATTCCGAATGTCGAGGCGACCGCATTACATCCGCCCTCGATAGCAAGCTGTATGATATTCTCAGGATCGAAATAATCGATATTGGGTGCAAATGATGCCCCGCCGGAATGCTCGATGC
>JAABVY010000308.1:400-2608 GCA_011777135.1 Candidatus Zixiibacteriota bacterium
ACGTGTAATCCAGGAGGGACGCATCCTCTCCGAGAAGGTTTTTTATGTTCTCAAAGGTTCCCACAACTGACTCCTTTCAGATTTCATATTAAAAAATACAATGACTCAATTTATCCAATATCACTGTAATGTTCGATTCATATATGCATGCGCAGGGGCCTTTAAACATCCCTTTTGAAACATAAGTTAGTCATTTTGACCCGATTTTGCAAGTCATATCTATAACTGATCTTATGCTTGGCATTCTGATTTCATTTGGCTATATTCTTCCCGATGTTTATAGAAAATCTAAAGCTTGCTGAGTTTCGAAATCTTAAAAAAGCCGAGATTGAATTCTCCCCAAAGAACAACCTGATTGTCGGACCCAACGGCTCGGGCAAAACCAATATTCTCGAAGCGCTCTTTTATACCGGCTCGGGACGCTCGTTCCGGACTCATCTGGATGAGAACCTGGTCAACACAGACTCCGAATTCTTCCGCATCGAAGCTGCAGGAAGAATCGGCAACCATGAGGTTCAGATCGAAATCGGCGTGGAGCCGGGCAAACGAAAAATAATCAAGGTCAACTCCGGAGCTATACGCAAACTCGGCGAACTCTTCGAATATTTCCGCCTGGTCGAATTCTCTCCCTACGATCTAGAGATAATAATCGGCTCTCCCTCTGTCAGAAGAAGATATATTTCCATCACTATCTCCCAGCTCGACCCACCCCATGTCTCGGTTCTATCTGACTATCACAAGACCCTGGCACAACGCAATGCTCTTCTGAAATCATTTGAGGAAACACCTAAGCTGTCAGCATCTCAAGAAGCCTCGCTGGCGGTCTGGGATGAAAAGCTTGCAATTCATGCAGTGCAGATACATGAAAGCCGCAAAAAATATATCGAAAAAATTGCAAATCTCTCAGCGGACTTCTACCGCAAAATCTCCGGTTTGGAAGAATATTTGAAAATTGAGTATAATCCCTCCCCCAATCTGGATGAATTTACTTCTCAGCACTTTTGTGAGAGGTTGGCTTCCCGTAGGCAGCGGGAGATAGCTTTGGGACAGACGATGTACGGCCCGCACAGGGATGACCTGAAGTTTTACATCGACAGTCTGGAGGCCAAGAATGCAGGTTCTCAGGGACAGATAAAAACTGCCGTTTTGAGTCTAAAACTAGCCCAATATGATTACCTCCAGGAGACACTGGAGAAGCTTCCGATTATCCTTCTGGATGAGATTTTTTCCGATCTGGATCGAAAGCGTCTTGATTTCGTGATGAATCTCTTACCTGAACTGGGACAGTCATTTATGACAACGTCTAAACTGTCGGAAGTCAACAACTTAGATATTTTTAATTCTAAATTCAATGTTGAAAAGGGTATTCCGACATCATTTAATGAGCTGCCATAAGTCGTTGTTAGACAAGCTAATATAGGTCCAAAAATCTTGAAAAACGGCCGTTTTTTGCTTGCCATTTTATTTAAATTTAATTATTATAAGGGGTTATGTATAATAGAGAGCCAAAAAATATCGGCCCGATCATCTCCGATTTGATCAAGAACCTTGGCTTCGAAAAGAAACTTTCTGAGCTCGACGCTGTAAAAAATTGGGGGGAAGTAGCGGGCGAAAAAATTTCAAAAATCAGTCGGGCGATAAAAATTTCAGACGGAAGATTGACGGTGCGTGTGCCCGATCCCGCCTGGAAGCAACAACTGATATTCCTGAAAAAAGAACTGATCGCAGCCCTCAATGCCCGCCTGGGCAAGGCTGTGGTAAATGATATATATTTTGTGTAGGGCTGTGTATGGCGAAGAAGAAAAGCAAGGATAAGAAGATGAAAAATAATGTCAAAGAGGTGGATCCGGTAGAAGTTCTTGATAAAATCAAGAACGATCCCTCCCTCTATGATGCCAAAACCATCACGGTTTTGAAGGGCCTGGAGGCGGTGCGTAAACGTCCCGCCATGTATATCGGCGACACCGGCAAGCGAGGACTTCATCATCTTGTGCACGAGGTCGTGGATAACTCAATCGACGAAGCATTGTCGGGATTCTGCAATACCATCAAAGTGACCATCAACAAAGACGGTTCTGTTACCGTGCAGGATAATGGCCGCGGCATTCCGGTTGATGAACATCCCACGCAAAAGAAACCGGCGGTCGAGGTTGTCATGACTATGCTGCACGCCGGCGGAAAATTCGACCATCAGACCTACAAGGTCTC
>JAABVY010000308.1:2766-7661 GCA_011777135.1 Candidatus Zixiibacteriota bacterium
AAGATCGAGATCAAAGATGAAATCGATGACCGCTCGGATTTTTACTTCTACAAGGGCGGGATAGCATCATTTGCGGAATACCTGAACGAAAACAAAAATCCGATCTATAAGAAGCCGATCTATTTCGAGGACACTAAGGAAGATGTAGAAGTCGAGATTGCTATTCAGCACAATGACTCATTCCAGGAAAATGTTTTCACATACGTCAATAATATAAATACCATCGAAGGCGGTACTCATCTGGTAGGCTTCAGGACAGCGCTCACTCGGACGATCAACAACTACGCTACAAAGAACAAGCTCTTCAAGAATGGCGATAAGACCCTATCCGGCGATGATGTTCGTGAGGGTTTGACTGCGGTTATATCGGTGAAGGTCCCTGACCCGCAATTTGAAGGTCAAACCAAGACCAAGCTGGGCAATTCAGAGGTCAAGGGAATTGTGGAACAAGTGCTGGGTGAGAGGTTGAGTTATTTCCTCGAGGAAAATCCGCCCACAGCAAAGAAGATTGTTGAAAAAGGCAGCAACGCCCTGCGCGCCCGTGAAGCCGCACGAAAGGCCAAGGACCTGGCTCGGCGCAAGACCGCTCTGGATTCGGGACACCTGCCCGGCAAACTGGCCGACTGCTCGATGAAAGACCCGGAATCATGCGAGCTCTTTCTGGTCGAGGGTGATTCGGCGGGAGGTAACGCCAAGATGGGTCGTGATCGCCGTTTCCAGGCGATACTTCCGCTTCGAGGCAAGATCATCAATGTCGAGAAGGCTCGCCTTGATAGAATCCTTTCAAACGAGGAGATTAAGACCATTATCACCGCCCTCGGCGCCGGTATCGGGCGGGAAAATTTCAATATGGAAAAGCTGCGTTATTACAAAATCATCATCATGACCGACGCCGACATTGACGGCGCTCATATCCGAACGCTGATCCTGACCTTCTTCTTCCGGCATATGCGCGAACTGGTCGAATCCGGGCATATTTATATTGCCAATCCGCCGCTTTACAGGATCAGCCACGGCAAAACCGAGCAGTACGTTTATTCTGATGATGAGCGCGATCGCTACCTGGAAAAAGTGGGACGGGACAAGAAGGTCGATATACAGCGTTACAAAGGTCTTGGTGAAATGAATCCGGATCAGCTCTGGAAAACAACCATGGATCCGGATACAAGGACGCTGTTTAAGGTAACTCTCGAGGATGCCGCTGCAGCCGACAAATTATTCACAATTCTTATGGGTGATGTGGTTGAACCGCGGCGGGAATTCATCCAGAAGAATGCCCAGTATGTGCGCAACCTCGATGTCTAAAGAGCCTAACCAATTTTAATGTATGAAGGGTAAACAGGAGTAAGCAGGGGAAATAAATCATGGTAATGGAACGAGAGAATATACTGCCATTGTCGCTGGTCGAGGAGATGCAGACAAGCTATCTCGACTATTCGATGTCGGTCATCACCGCACGCGCGCTTCCCAATGTCGCCGACGGACTAAAGCCATCCAATAGAAGAATTCTGATCGCAATGAACGACCTCAATCTCACACCCGGGCGCGGTTTTAGAAAGTGCGCCAAGATCGCCGGTGATACATCAGGTAACTATCACCCTCATGGCGAGGGTGTGGTCTACCCCACCCTGGTCAGGATGGCACAGGATTTCAATATGCGTTACACCCTGGTTGAAGGGCAGGGTAACTTCGGGTCTATCGATGGCGATCCGGCAGCGGCCATGCGTTACACTGAAGCCCGGCTGACTCCCCTGGCAGTCGAGATGCTCGCCGATCTGGAGAAAAATACTGTCGATTTCGTTCCCAACTATGATGAGACCCGTGAAGAACCTGTAGTATTACCATCTAAATTTCCAAACCTGATATGCAACGGCTCCTCCGGTATTGCAGTCGGTATGGCTACCAATATACCTCCTCATAATCTCAACGAGGTTGTTGATGCGCTTACTGCCGTTATAGATAATCCCGAAATGGAGGATGACGAGCTTCTGGAACTTATAACCGCGCCCGATTTTCCGACCGGCGGAATTATCTACGGACGCAAGGGAATACGCGACGCCTATCTGACAGGTCAGGGACGAATACTCGTCCGGGCCAAGGCTAATACCGAAACTCAGAAAAGCGGCAAGGAATCGATAATCATTTCAGAAATACCGTTTCAGGTCAATAAATCCAACCTGCTTGAAAAAATTGCCCAACTTGTTTCTAATAAGGTTATCGAAGGTATAACAGACCTGCGTGATGAGTCCGACCGTGACGGTATGCGTATNNGGATGAGTTCGTCAAGCACAGGCATACTGTGGTTACCCGCAGGACTCAGTTTGAACTTGATCAGGCTGAACACCGTGCACACATTCTGGAAGGCTTCAAGGTTGCGCTGGATCATATCGATGCCATCATCACATTGATCCGAAATTCCAGTACTCCTGCCGAGGCCAAAGAAAGACTGATGAAAGAATACAAGCTTTCCGATATTCAGGCCCAGGCGATTCTGGAGATGCGCCTGCAGAGATTGACCGGTATGGAACGCGAGAAAATCGAAGGCGAGTATCTGGATGTCATCAAGAAGATCGAGAAACTGCAGGGAATTCTCAAATCCAAATCCAAACGCATGAAGATTATCAAGGATGAGCTGGCAGAAATTAAGAAGAAGTACGGCGATGAGAGACGTACCCTGGTCACCGATGAGGAAGAAGAGATTTCCCTCGAGGACCTCATAGCCGAAGAGGACAT
The DNA here is from genome assembly GCA_011777135.1 of Candidatus Zixiibacteriota bacterium. Classification (GTDB taxonomy): domain Bacteria; phylum Zixibacteria; class MSB-5A5; order JAABVY01; family JAABVY01; genus JAABVY01. The sequence continues at coordinate 5,500 of JAABVY010000308.1, forward strand.
GGTAATTACAATAACTCACGGCGGTTATATCAAGCGTCTTTCTATTTCGTCCTACCGCCGCCAGAAACGCGGCGGACGCGGCGTGATCGGCATGGAAACCAAGGAAGAGGATTTGATCGAACACCTCTTCGTGGCGTCGACTCATGATTACATACTCTTCTTCACCAATAAAGGTAAGTGCTACTGGATAAAGGTGCATGAGCTTCCCGTAGGTGGAAGGCTTTCCAAGGGACGGCCGATTGTTAATATGCTAAGTCTGGAGAAAAGTGAGACCATCTGCGCCTTCCTGCCGGTTCGTGAATTCACCGAGGACAACTATGTTGTCATGGCCACGCGTCAGGGACAGGTCAAAAAGACTGATTTGACTGCATTCTCAAATCCTCGCAAGGACGGTATCATCGCCATGACCATACCGCCCCATTCCAAGGATGAGCTGATTGAGGTGGGTCTGACCGATGGCACCAACGAGATTATCCTGGCTACACGCAACGGCCAGGCGATAAGATTCTCCGAGGAGAATGTCCGTCCTATGGGACGTACAGCTTATGGTGTCAAGGGGATCAATCTCGGCAAGGGCGATTATGTTATCAGTATGGTGGTGGTAAACCGCATGACCACGCTTCTCTCTGTCACCGAAAACGGCTTCGGTAAACGCTCTGAAATAGCGGATTATCGTATCACCAAGCGCGGCGGCAAGGGTGTGATAAATATCAAGGCCACCGAACGCAACGGCAAGGTAGTTGCAGTGCGCGAGGTAGTCGACACTGACGAAATGATTATGATCACCAACAAGGGTATAGTAATACGATCGCAGGTCGGTGCAATCCGTACAATCGGACGCGCCACTCAGGGCGTGAAGCTGATCAATCTGGACAAGGGCGACAAGGTCATCGATGTCGCACGGGTAGTATCGGACAAAGAAACTAACGGTATCGACAAAAACGAACCGATCAACGGCGAAGCCGATTCCTCCGACGAGGAAGAAGACACCGCCAACGAATAGATTAGTCGTGGCCCACCATTTATGGCATGTTGAAAAACCCTGAATGCATCGATATTTGTCATCGTGAGGAGCGAAGCGACGTGGCGATCTCGGCGATTATTCTCGAGACAACCGCAGAGATTCTCACGGTCGCCCTCACCTCCGGCGGGACTCCCTCGGAATGACGTTTTTCTGTTCTTATTTCCATATTGCTGACTTCTATAACAAGCCCCTAAAGGGGATGGTCAATCTGATTTCATCTCATTCAACATCCACAAATCCACTTGCCAAATCAAGCCCGAAATTATATATATTCTCTCCTAGGCAGGGAGAGCTTATATGGCCGCAATCTCTCTTAATGACAAAAGCGAATTGCATTCATATTTTTCGCAGAACAAATGGCTCTATATCTATAACATCGGCGACCTCGACGACTTCTTCTGGCCGTATACCAAATGGTATGGCTTAAAGGACGGCAGTAATCTTCAGGCTGTCATCCTGCTCTACACCGGCCTCGCTCAACCAACACTCCTTGCGCTGTCCGACAATATCGATCCTCTAAGAGAACTGCTTTCTGACATCCGATCAGAACTCCCCGATAAATTCTATGCTCATCTCAGCCCCGGTGTGATAGATGTATTAAAAGCCAGTCATTCAATCGCGCCTCATGGACGGCACTACAAGATGGGTCTGGTTGACCGCACAAAGCTGGGAGGAATCAAGAACGTTTACATAAAGCAGTTTGATGAATCCGACCTGGGGGGACTGCGCCTGTTTTACTACCAGGCCTATCCCGGAAACTGGTTCAGCGCGCGCATGCTCAAGACCGGTCATTATTATGGGGTAATTCGCAATGGACGGATCGCCAGCGTAGCCGGAGTGCATGTCTATTCGAAGGAATACAAAGTTGCCGCACTGGGCAATATCGCTACGCATCCGGACTACCGTGGGAATGGTTTCGGAAGAGTGGTAACCGCGGAATGCTGCCGGCGTTTATTAAGAACTGTCGACACCATCGGACTCAACGTTTCCATCGAGAATAAATTCGCCATAAACATATATGAAAATCTCGGTTTTGAGAAGATGGCCGAGTATGAGGAGTATGTAATAACGAAGTAAAATTGTAGGTCAAGTCCACCACCAAGGCCGTCTCCGATGGCCTTCGGTGGTTGAGTTGACA
>JAABVY010000352.1:0-166 GCA_011777135.1 Candidatus Zixiibacteriota bacterium
TATGTTTCTGAATTTGGGTTGATCTGAAGGAGCCGCCCCTGGAAATACAGGGCAGGTTCATATCTTTTGTCTGACGCAAGTACATCAACCAGCGATTCCATCAATTTGATGCTGTCCTCGGACAACCCAACAGCTTTATCCAGATATTTCAATCCCGAGTCTGTCT
>JAABVY010000352.1:321-6980 GCA_011777135.1 Candidatus Zixiibacteriota bacterium
CCCGTGCCGTCTCATATTCTTCCATATTGATATAGCCGTTGGCAATCGAGACACCGGAGAGGCAGTCCAGCTGGCCGGCATCCGCCATCTTCTCCATGAATTCCACGCTGGCCTGATGGCGCTTGTAGACATAGGAGAGCAGATGAGCAAATATTCTTATCCGGCGGCCTTCATAGTAGTCGATCTGATAATGAGGATCGGCATGTGCAAGCCGGGTTATTCTATCGAGAGATTTAGCGGACTGCATGTTCATCGCCGCAAACGACGAAAACTGAATCAGGTTCAAAATCAGGATCGGAATAATCAGAGAGTATATTTTTGAAGCGGATTTTCCCTTTTCAGCAATAAATAGTGCTGCAAACAGAAAAAGCGGAAGGCTATATATGGAAAGAAGGTCCCAGTCACGCGGAGCCCCAAGCACCGGATCTATCATAAAACTCACCAGAAAGGCCGGAACCGCCGCCCACAGGAGAAATCGAAGGTAATGCGATTTTTTATAAACAGCAGGATAAAACAGAAATGCTAATGCCAGAAGAGCGAGTACCGGCCCGGCTATAATGAGGACGTTGGCAAAATCGATAAGGTGAGTGGGTGAAAACAAAAAGTAGTTGGTAGTTTCATCTGGCAGAAGCGGCAGGGTGGTCTGGATGCCCGACCTCGATATAAATGTTCCCGCGATATAGATTGCGACGATATAGAGAACGCTGATTATAAAAGTAACGAAGTTGGGAATGAGTTTATATCGATGATTTATCAGCCAGAGGATCGAGGGCAGAAATGCCAGGAACCAGATATGCCAGAAAAGTCCTACTACAAGAATTCCCGCGGGGATAAATACGCTGGATTTGTACTTCATGGATTCGACTACCGAATGAAAATAGATTACCAGCCATGCGATAAGAATGGGATATGTTTCCACATAACCGGCGAAGATCACGCTTAATCCCGAGAACAGCACAATCAAGAACAGCCATAGCCTCATGCGGAAATCCTCGACAAGCAGACTTGCCGTTTTGTAAAGGAAGTATGTATAAACAACTCCGCAGATAATAGAAAGCGCAGCCATCAGGTTTGCCGCCTGATCCAGATTTTCAATTCGGAATAATTCCGCCAGAAGGCTGACAAGCTGGCTGTATCCAAATGCAGTGGATGATATTAGCTCGCCCTCGACGATACGGCCAAGTATTAACTCACCATCACCCAGAATCAGGCTCTGGCTCCTGATTAAATAAAAAAATACTGCTGGAATTATTACCCACAGAGACAACTTGACTATGCCGGGCATGGATGCCATCTTCGACAGAGCAGCCTCCCATGCATTAGATAAAAGATCCAAGAGTATTCTGCCAAGCCTTGGAATAATTGCAAGGATTACAGCAAGTGCAAGCAATACAATGTTGGAAGGAAAAATGATTTCCACGGGCATCACCGCCCAGTTCCAGTAGGCGGGATACAACCATGAAAGTACGAAGATTGCGGAGATAGCGAGGATTATTATGCGGATGAGTGTAATCATCTTTTCCGTAAAAAATGTCAAATCTTTTCAAGATTTGACCTGCGCTTCTTTTGGCCGGAAAACCCTTCCCGGCCAACACTCTTATTTATTCCAGGTTACCTACTTAACTAAACGTCACGGCCGCAGCATTTTTTGTACTTTTTGCCGGAGCCGCAGGGACAGGGATCGTTGCGGCCGATCTTCTTGCCTTCTCGCTTGAAGGGCTGTTTCTTGCCCTGCTGCGGGGTATCATCCTCAACCGCCTGGCTCTGGGCCTGCACCGCTCCACCCTCGGGTGCACGGAACCCGAGAGATTCCTTCTTGTCATGACGCGCTTTGGCCGCCGCCCGGGATTCACGTTCACGGCGGGAGACCTCGCTCTGGTCAGCCGGACGCATCCAGTAGCAGAAGCGCACCGCCTCTCGGTCGATCTGATCCAGGAGTTCTGTGAACATCCGGAAGGCCTCGCGCTTATATTCGATCAACGGGTCTTTCTGGGCATAGGAGCGCAGCCCGATGCCGGTGCGAAGCTGATCCATCTCGTACAGGTGATCTTTCCATTTCTCTGTNNGACCTCTTCCTTTTGCTTGTAGACAGCAAATGCAAGATCCTCCACCTTTTTGACCAGATCCTCATGCTCTATCTGCATCACGTCTATATTTTTAGTGTCCAGCGGAGCCAGGAACATCTTATGGGTCTCCATTGCAAGTCCGGAAAGATCCCATGCGGCCGGATCCTCCTCGGGCGGAGCATAATTCATGACCATGTTCTCGGCAACTTCAGAAATTTTTTCCCTGACCTCTTCCTGGATATTTTCGGTCCTGATGTATTCATTCCGGCGTTCGTAAATTACCTCACGCTGGATATTCATGACGTCATCATAATCAAGCAGACGCTTACGTACCCCATAGTTCTGGCCCTCGACAGACTTCTGAGCCTTCTCTATCGACTTGGAAATGCGCTTGTGCTCAATCGCCTCACCCTCTTTCAAACCCAGCATATCGAGAACACGAGAGATTCTATCTACCCCAAAGAGACGCATCAGGTCATCTTCCAGTGACAGGAAGAAGCGGGATGATCCCGGGTCGCCCTGACGTCCGGCGCGGCCCCTGAGCTGGCGGTCGATACGGCGCGCCTCATGCCGTTCAGTGCCGATAATATGCAGCCCGCAGGCCGGGGTCTCATCGCATTTATATTTCTCGAGATAGGGNNGCTTGAGCACATTCTCTCCCAGCTTGATATCTGTACCACGACCGGCCATGTTGGTAGCAATCGTAACCGCCTTCTGTCTCCCGGCGAACTGCACAATTTCCGCTTCACGCTGATGCTGCTTGGCATTCAGAATTTCATGCTTGATTCCTTTGCGTTTAAGCATACGGGAAATTGTCTCTGAGACATCTACGCTGACAGTACCGACCAGGACCGGGCGGCCGATTTCCTGGAAATACTCGATTTCATCCATTATCGCCTTATACTTTTCCTTCTTGGTGCGGTAAATCTGGTCGGCGAAATCGATTCTCTTCACCGGCTTATTGGTCGGTATAACCACGACATCCAGCTTATAGATATCCCAGAATTCTCCCGCCTCTGTCTCCGCCGTGCCGGTCATTCCAGCCAGCTTGTAATACATGCGAAAGTAGTTCTGCAATGTGATGGTCGCAACGGTCTGCGTCTCGCCCTCGATCTTGACTTTTTCCTTGGCTTCGATGGCCTGGTGCAATCCATCCGAGAAACGTCGCCCGGGCATCAAACGTCCCGTGAATTCATCAACAATGATAACTTTGCCATCCTGCACAACATATTCGACATCCTTCTCAAAAAGGCTGTAGGCCTTCAAGAGCTGGGTGATGGAATGCAGTTTCTGTGATTTTTCGATATGATGTTTATAGAGACGGTCCTTGGCCTTAACCTTGTCCTCGGTATTCATCTTCTCGTCATTGTCAATCTGCACGATGCCCTCGGCAATGTCCGGGATTTCAAAAAGCTGTTTATCGGAGGGACTGAGCTCATTCAAACCCATCTCGGAAAGCGTAACTGAATGATCTTTCTCATCTATAGCATAGTAAATACGTTCATCGATTTCATTCAGATTCTTTTTATCGCGCATAATATTCGCTTCTATAGTGGCAACCATGCGCTGCGCCCCGGTCTCCTTCATCAGCTTCATGAAGCGCTTATTTTTCGGAGCTGCGCGCCTTATGGTCAAGAGATCGTAGGCGGCATCATCATAATTTTCCTCTTCCAGGGCCTTTTCTGCTTTGCTGAGGAGTTGGTTGGCCATCAGAGTTTGCTTTTTGGCAATGCGTTCCACCAGGGGCTGCATATCCCGGAAGGCCTGGTCGATTGTCGATTCTACCGGGCCGGAGATAATCAAAGGGGTACGGGCCTCATCGATCAAAACGCTGTCGACCTCGTCCACGATGGAATAGAAATGTCCGCGCTGGCGATTATCCTCCGCACGCCAGCCCATGTTGTCATGAAGATAATCGAATCCGAATTCGGAGTTTGTGCCATAAGTTATGTCGCAATTATACTGCTCGCGCCGTTCATTGATATCCTGGCCGTGCTGAATGACGCCAACTGTCAATCCCAGATATTTATAGACCTCACCCATCCATTCGGCGTCACGACGGGCCAGGTAATCGTTGACAGTGATGATATGCACACCTCGTCCCACCAGAGCATTGAGATAGACAGGCATGGTGGCAACGAGCGTCTTACCCTCACCGGTGGCCATCTCTGCAATCTTGCCCTGGTGCAGGACAACTCCGCCAAAAAGCTGGACATCATAAGGAATCATGTCCCAGGTTACATTCATGCCGCCCGCCTCCCAGCTTTGCCCTCTCAGGCGGCGGCAGGCCTCCCTTACCATAGCGAAGGCTTCGGGCAGAATCGTATCGAGGTATTCGTCAATACCCTCTTTGAATTTTTCCTTGCGCTCTTTACTGTCCCACTCGAAATCCTCAGCCTGCTGTTCGAGGTCCTCCCAGACCTTTCTGGCTTCAGTTTTGAATTCCTCGGTCTTTTTTATCAGGTCTTCCTGAGGGACATTCTCGAGCGTGGGATAGATTTCATTTATCTCATCAACAATCGGATTTATCTTTTTCAAGTCCCGTTCATGTTTCGTTCCGAATACTTTTTTAATCAGAGTATCTAACAATATAATCTCCTCTTTGCATTTACAGGGGTAACACAGTTATACAAAATATTCCCGCAAACGTTCGCCCACAATCATTATACGCTTTTGGATAAATTGCAAGCAAAAAAGCCGATTATGATCAATCCTTGGGGGTGAGATTCCGCCGGGTAAAGATATAGAAAGTCGGAATCAGGAACAGGAGCAGTAATGTAGCAAAATATAGCAGCTTCTGAAGCTGGCTTGTATCATATATGAGCGTGCTGCCGATAATGTTGCCCCAGTTGTTGAGGACTTCGTATTCAGGACCTATGTACCAGATCACCCGGGCCAGATTGGTCCAGAAGCCCCACTCGGTATGAATCATCAGCTTGGCAATTGAGGGGAGAAAATAGGTCACCAGTACAATTATGCCGGCCCAGACCGGATGCATGAATATCGAAAAGAATGCAGTTGCTACGATGAGCATAAAGTATAGTAGAAGATCATATATGAAGGCCAGGACAAGATTGACAGTGATGCCATAATCGGTGACTGTATACAGCAGGATCATGAAATAAAGGACCTGAAATATCCAGAAGATAATCATCAATTTGAATGCTCCAATTATCTTTCCGAATATGAATGCGCTGCGTGAAACGGGCTTGGCAAGATATGGAAACAGCGTGCCGTCGCGGATATCCTGAATCAATACCAGCGAACCTACTGTCACTGATGCAAATATGCCAAAAAATGTGTAACTTTTGGTAAATGAGGAGATTATGAAGAGCAGCATTGGGCCGCTTTCCTGACGGAATTCCTCAGCTACCAGGAATGGGATCAGCGTCATGAGAAGCATGCCCAGGCCGACTATAAAGAAGACCCAGTATATTTTGCTCCTGAGCAGCTTGGCAAACTTATGCTTGCTGATCAGGTTTATCGATCTCAGTTCCATTTTCCACCAATTGCATAAATATTTCTTCCAGATCGGTGCGCGGGGGAATGACAGAGATTATGTCCGCCCCGAGCTCTGAGAGTCTGGCAATCAAACCGGCCTTATCCTGTTTCGATCCGGTTAATATTGAATACGCTGAATCGCTTCTATGTTGAGGATTCCAGTTTTGCTTGAGCTGTTCGATTTTTGAATCATCAAGGGTGAAAGTGACCTCGGTATCATCAGATTTTTTCAGCAGGTTTTCGACCGTATCAATTTTTATGACTTTGCCCTTATTTATGATAGCCACACGGTCGGCAATCTGCTGTACATCAGATAATATATGCGTGCTGAGAAAGACCGTTTTCCCGCGCTCCTTCAATTCAAGGAACTTATGCTTGATCTTCGATTTGGCAATCGGATCCATACCGGAGGTCGGCTCGTCGAGAATGAGGAGATCAGGATCGGAAATCATGGCCTGGGCCAGGCCGATCTTCTGCTTCATACCCTTGGAGTATGTTTTTACTTTGCGGTTTTCAGCCTCTGCCATCTCGAAAAATTCCAGTAATTCTCTTCCTCTTGCTTCCACCTCGCCCGAGTTAACTCCCGCCAGATCAGCAAGGTATTTCAGGAGCTTCTTGCCTTTGAGAAATTTATCAAATTCGAAAAGCTCTGGTAGAAATCCGACTCTTTTGCGGCATTCGGAATTAAATACAGGCAATCCATGAATCCACGCTTTTCCGTCAGTGGGATATATGAAATTCATGAGGATATGAATAGCAGTTGTTTTTCCGGCTCCGTTGGGACCGAGAAATCCAAAGATTTCACCCTTTTTGACCTCGAAGGAGATGCCGTCCAGGGCACGCACCCTCGCATGCCCCCATAGATCGGAATAAACCATCTCGAGGTTTTGTATCTCTATCGCATTATCGCCATTGCCGTTCATCTAATCATCATTCCTGATAGTATCCACACTGATTACGCTGTCGCCGGATTTTATTTGAATCTCGGTGGTTTCGCCATGTCTATTCTTTTTGATGGTGATTTTTTCGTCATCTTCATCGCCACGGATCTCGCGGCGGATTTTGTAATCCAGATCCTCATTGAAACCGTCC
>JAABVY010000247.1 GCA_011777135.1 Candidatus Zixiibacteriota bacterium
CGGCAAGCTCGCGAACCTCTTTGGGATCACGTTTGAGCACCCAGAAGGCCAGGCGCTGGGCGGTCTTGCGTCCTATGCCCGGGAGTTTGGAAAACTCCCGGATCAATCTCTCGAGTGATTGTGACGACGAGAACATATAGCTTACATCATCGGCAGGCCGGGAATATTCAGTCCGCCGGTAACCTCCGCCATCTTCTCCGATGCAAGCTCAGCCGCGGCCTTATTGGCCTGGTTTACTGCGGCCACAATCAAATCCTGAAGCATCTCGACATCCTCAGGATCGACAACCTCTTTATCGATTGCGATTTCCACAAGTTCCTGCTTGCCGTTGACAATGGCCTTGACCATACCGCCGCCCGCGGAACCTTCGACGCGTTCCTCGGCCAGCTGTTCCTGGACCTCCATCATCTTGGCCTGCATCTTCTGAACCTGCTTCATCATGTTGCCAAAACCTTTAGCCATCTTTCTCTCCTTTATTTCCGATGATCTTTATCGATTTGACTTCACCGCCGAACAGCTCTACGGCATCTTTGAATTCCGGATTTTTTCTAAAAAGCTCCTCCGGTGTTATATCAAACGGTGTCTCGTTCTCCAGTGTTCCGTTTTTGGGCGGCTGGGATTTATCGACTTTGGTAATCAGCCTGAGAGCCTTGCCGAAAACCAGCCTCATGTTCTTTTCAATAATCATTCTGTTCTCGCGCCGTGCAATATGCTGCTGCTGCGCGGTGCCGTTACCGAAATATGTCAGTTCCACCGACTCACCGTCCATACGTGTCAGCTCTCCCTGACCGAGAAACTCACCCAATATACGCTTCTCATCCTTGATCCGTTCCACACATTCGCCCCAGCCGATGGGAGTTGCAGCCTGTGGACGCGGCTGAGACGCAACTGCTGCTGCCGGATTTGACATTGTCGGCTTGAATGAAGTTCCAGATGTTGACTGGTTTGAAGTAGTAACCGGGTTTACCGGATTAAATTTTTTTTTTGATGATGCGCTGATGCTGGAAGAAAACAGGTCGGAGCCTGCATCAGATAAATTCAATTCATTGAGCTTTTTTAAGACATCCTCAAGTAAGACCGAGGATTCCATCCTGACCATGCGCAGGATTGCGACTTCGAGGAAGATGGAGGGATCGGCACCGGCCTTAAGGTCAAGCTGAAGGTCCGAGAGCATCTTGACGATCCTGAAAATGTCGCTGTCTGAAAATTTATCTTTGAGCCCAATATATTTTTCCTGGAAATAATCGGAGACTGCCAGGTAGTCAAAAGGATTTTCTGAGGCATTGACAACCAGGATTTTTCTGAAATGCTCCTGGAAATCGACAATAAACTGGGAGACATCAACACCGGAAACAAACATCTCTTCCACCAGCTTGAGCGCGCCATTGGAATCCTTATTCAAGATGCAGTCCGTCAATCTGAAGAGTAGCTCCAGGTCAACAAGACCAAGAGTGTCGGCAATCAATTCACGCGTTATCGTCTGGTCCGAGGATGCCATCACCTGCTCAAAAATCGAAAGCGCATCCCGCAGAGAACCATCCCCTTTCTGCGCCAGCAGCGCGATACCATCCTCCTCGATATCAATCTTCTCTTTTTCCGCCAGCATCTTCAAATAATCGCTCATATCCTTGAAAGGTATGCGCCTGAAATCATATCGCTGGCAGCGGGAGAGAATAGTCGCCGGCAGTTTCTGCGGATCGGTGGTTGCGAAGATAAAGATGATATGACGGGGCGGCTCCTCCAGAGTTTTCAAGAGGCCGTCAAAGGCATTTGGACTCAGCCTGTGTATCTCATCAATGATATAAATCTTATATCTGGATGTGGCCGGTGTATATTGCGCCTTTTCCCGCAGATCGCGAATATCATCTATTCCGGTATTTGAAGCGGCATCAACTTCTATTACATCGAGACTGGAGCCGGTAGTAATCTGTTTGCAATTGCTGCATTCATTGCATGGAACCGGCAAAGGTCCATGTTCGCAGTTCAGAGACTTGGCCAGAATCCGTGCAGTCGTGGTCTTGCCTGTACCGCGCGTGCCGGTAAAGAGGTAGGCATGGGAAAACCGTTTCTGCTTGATTGCATTTTGAAGAGTCTTGGTGATATGCTCCTGGGCAACCACATCTTCAAATGTCTGGGGACGATATTTTCGGGCTAATACAAGATAAGACATAAATACAGCTCTTCCTGCTCAATAATAAAATAATAAACGAAGAGTTCAAATCATTTTTCAGGTTTCCCCCGGATTAAGACAAAGCCGGAAATTTATATATCCCGTGCACCCATCTTCGATCCCGCCAGCTCAAGTCGGAGAATTCAGCCAGCTCAGTCCAAGCAACCCCGCATCACATCCAGGAAGCCTCCTACCGCTGCTACCTTCCGGTCCTGACGGAGTTCGGAGACTGTGGATTGCGCGGGACCTGGTCATCAACACCGCTTAAATCCCCCTTCCCGGCCGCTGCAGACCTCGGATGGGATTTCGGCCCCGGTATAGCGGATTCCGGGTACAGGGCACCGCTAGCTCCCCGCTTAGCACGGGAAAAATTTTATTATGGAGCAGAGCGGGATCGAACCGCCGACCTGTACGTTGCGAACGTACCGCTCTCCCAGCTGAGCTACTGCCCCATGAGTCATTTAAATAACGACTAAATGTATTATAATCAAGAGATATTTTTTCGTTCCGAGTAAAACAGCGCGGCCACGCCGAAAAAGATCAAAATTGCTCCAATATATGTAGTAAATGGCGGGACTTCACGAAATATTAGCCAGGCATAAAAACTCGCTCCGAGCGGTTCGCCCAGGATCGATGTGCCCACTATATAAGCCCGGATACGTTTCAATGCCCAGTTATAGAGCGTATGTCCAAAAGCGGTGGGCACGAGGCCCAGCAAAAACATATAGATGTGAAAACGGACTGGAAAGACTATCTGAAAATCGGCAAAAATCAGAACCATGAACAACAGAAATATCGCCGAGGAACCATAGACAATCTGGACATAGGCGGTATTTTCCACTCTCTGACGCACAATTCGCCCGATGAATATGTAAATTGCGGCGCAGATCGCACCCACGAATGCCAGTAGGTCGCCGATTATGTGGTCGCGGGTAAACTGCATATCCCCCCAGCCGACTACGACTGCGCCCGCCAGGGCCAGAAGAATGGCGAAAATCGAGAATTTATTAACCTTCTCTGAGGTAAAGATGATAGTGAGAATTAGCACATATATGGGCTGGGTGGTAACGATTACTGTAGAGCTTGCTACAGATGTATAGAAAAGCGAGGTTATCCAGGAGGCAAAATGCAGGGCCAGAACTAATCCGACTATGAGCATTATGAGCAGATCACGCAGTTTTATGCCGGAGAAAGTCTTCTTTGGCCTGGAAAGGCTGAAAGGAAGTATAATCAGGGCCGCCCAGGACATGCGATAGAATGAAATCAGGAGTGGATGAAGGCCCTCGCACCAGCGGATAAAAATAGCCGCCCATCCCACTGCGAGCATGGCCATGAATAGAATCAGGTAGGCTTGATTTTTTCGCACGTGATAAAATTAGCTGATCCCTTTTGTTATACAAGAAAAAATTTGTACTTATTGCCCAAAATCAGCTTTGAAGTAGAAAGAGCGATTACTTGCGAATGAATTTCGGATCGTCAAACGTAACGTCACCGAGATCGCGAACGACATTCTTCTGAATCTTCTTCCAGAAGGGCAGCATGGTACAGCTTATGCGATGATTGCACTGGCAGCCGCCGTTATCATCCACACACATGTTGACCTTGACTTCGCCCTGCATCGCTTCGATAACATTCAGAAATGAAATCTGTGATTTATCCTTGGCCAGCTGATAGCCTCCGGTAACACCCTGGAATGATTTCAAAAATCCGGCGCGGCAGAGTTCTTTCAGAATCTTGGCCAGAAAGTCGCGGGGTATTCCCTCGCTTTCAGCAATTTCAGAGATGGACGAACGTTTGTTATCTGGCTGATTGACCAGAAATGTGATCGCCCTGAGCGCGTAATCGGCTTTACGAGAGATCTGCATAGTTCACCTTTCGATAAAAGAGTTAATCCTTATATATCTATGTCATTCAATAAGATTCAAAAAAAGACCTTATAAATCTACAATTCTATTTTCAAATCTATAACACAATTCCCGCATGGAGGTTTCATATAAATTTCATTTAGTTCAGTGTCAACATTAATAAAAGCAACATAGACCCCTATTTTTAAATTCATCTTCAACAGTGCTGCAATATGGTAATATTTAAGCAGTAAAAATGCCCCCGGAGATATTTGAACTGAGCCTCTTCCCGCTGCTGATTATAGCGATTCTTGAGCCGGGGCCGATTTGGGTCTGGATGGGGCTTTGATGACCTTGCCGGCTTTCAGGCAGGAAGAACAGACTTTGAGCCTGGTCGGGCGGCCATTAACCAGCGCCCGGACTTTATGTAAATTCGGATTGAATCTTCTCTTGGTCGCATTATTTGCGTGAGAGACATTATGGCCGAACATGGGCTTCTTTCCGCATATGTCACAAACCTTAGCCAATTTTATCCTCCTCAAAAAGTATAATCGAACAGTATATTAAAATCCCGCCCGGAATGCAAGCTGAATTTTACCATCCTAACAACTGCTCGAGGTTTTTGTTCAATTTTTCTATTATAACCTCAAAATCCTGCTTTTTGACCCTTTCTTTTTCCACGATCTCATCAGGGGCTTGTTTGATAAACTCCATATTGCCGAGCTTCTTGCTGGTCTTCTCGAGCTGCTTGCGGGCTTTCTCGAGGTCCTTTTCGAGCTTTCTGCGCTCCGTTTCGATATCGATCAGCCCTGATAGAGGGATAAATATCTCTGCTCCTTTAATGACTGCCGAGGCCGCCTGGGAGGGCTTCTTAATATCCTTTCCGACCTGCAGATTATCTATTCGACCAAGATATTTTATATAGCCTGAGTAATCACTGATAATCTGCTCTAGTTCCGGATCATCGATCTTGATAAAGATATCCGCCTTCTTTGATGGAGGAACATTCATTTCCGAGCGGGTGGAGCGGATAGTGCCGACAACAGTCTGGATAGCCTCCATCTTCTTTTCCAGTTCGCTATTTATAAGCTCCTCATTTGCTTCAGGATATTTCTGAAGTGTAACGGTCTCGCCCGATCCCATCTTCAGATCACGCATCAGGTGCCAGATCTCCTCGGTTATAAAAGGCATATAGGGACTCAACAGCCTGAGCATATTATCCATAACGTAAGCCAGGATATTTCTTACAACCTTACCATCCTGCTCGTTGCCGTTCTCATAGAGCCTGGGCTTGGCAAGTTCAACATACCAGTCGCAGTAGTCGCGCCAGATAAAGTCGTAAAGATTTTTGGCGCCGGTGGAGAGCTTGAAATTAATGAGGTTTTTGCGGACATCACGAATGGTCGCATTGAGACGTGACAATATCCATTTGTCCATCAGATCCAGATTGTCCGGATACTCGATTTTATCTATATGCTCACGCGGGAAATCCTCGCCGAGATTCATCTTAACAAAGCGTGAAGCATTCCAGATTTTGTTCCCGAAATTGCGGCCGAGCTCGAAAGTATTCATGGTGATATTCGGATCCTGACCCTCGGGCGTTGCCAGCAGCAATGAGATTCTCAATGAGTCTGCGCCAAATTCTTTGATAACGTCTCTCGGGTCGATTCCATTGCCAAGAGACTTGCTCATCTTTCTCCCCTGACCATCACGAACAGTGCCATGAATATAGACATCAGTAAATGGAATCTCGCCCATAAATTTATATCCGGCCATGACCATACGGGCCACCCACAGGAATATGATCTCCGAAGCGGTAAAGAGTGAATCCGTGGGATAGAATCGCTTCAATTCTGGCGTCTCTTCCGGCCAGCCGAAAGTTGAGAAGGGCCACAGCCATGATGAAAACCACGTATCCAGGACATCCTCATCCTGCCTGACATCACCGGAATCACATTCCGGACATTTCTCCGGATCTTCCTTGGCGGCCCAGACATTACCGCAGTCATCGCAGTAATAGACCGGAATTCGATGACCCCACCAGAGCTGGCGGGAGATGCACCAATCACGGATATTCTCCAGCCAGTGAAGATAAGTCTTGGACCAGTAGTCCGGATGAAAATGCAGCTCGCTGGTCTTGACAGCGTCTATCGCCGGCTTTGCCAGGGGCTTCATCTTAACATACCATTGCTCGGTCAGGTAGGGCTCGATAACCGTATGACACCTATAGCAGGTACCGGCCGAAACCGTGTAATTTTCCATTTTAGCCAGATGTCCTTTTTTCTCCAGCTCCTTGACAACCGCCTTCCGCGCCTGGTTGCGATCGAGACTTTTGAACTTGCCGGCATTTTCGTTCAGATGCGCATCCGGAGTAAAAATATTCAGTTTCTGCAAATCATGCCGCTGTCCGATTTCGAAATCATTTGGATCATGAGCCGGAGTAACCTTCAAAACCCCGGTGCCAAATTCGGGATCGATATAATCGTCGGCAATGATCGGCAGTTCTCTTTCGAGGATAGGCAGGATAGCGGTTTTCCCGACCCATTTCTGGTAGCGCTTGTCCGAGGGATTGACCGCCAGGGCGGTATCGCCCAGCATGGTCTCCGGACGGGTAGTAGCTATTGTCAGATAATTATCAGAGCCCTTTATTTTATATTTTATATACCAAAGGTGGCCGCTGAAATCCTGGTGCTCGACCTCATCATCCGAAAGCGAGGTCTGGCAGCGGGGACACCAGTTGGTTATGTATTCACCTTTATAAATCAGCTTTTCATTATATAAGCGTATGAAAACCTCTTTGACCGCCTCTGAAAGTCCCTCATCCATGGTAAATCGCGTGCGGCTCCAGTCACAGGAACATCCGATCTGCTGCAACTGATTGATAATATTATTGAATTTATCTTCTTTCCAGGCCCAGACCCGCTCGAGAAATTTTTCGCGCCCGATCTGATGACGGCTGGTACCCTCTTTGATCAGCTCCTTCTCGACCTTGACCTGGGTGGCAATACCGGCATGATCGACCCCTGGAAGCCATTCCGACTCGTAGCCATCCATCCTTTTCCAGCGGATCATAATATCCTGCAGGGTGTTGTTCAGGGCATGGCCCAGATGTAGAACATCGGTGACATTGGGCGGCGGTATGACAATGCTGTATGGCTCCTTACCGTTGTCACTCGACCTGGCCACAAAAATGCCTCTTTGCAGCCAATGTTCGTACCAGGCAGATTCCTTTTCATGGGGACTGTATTGCTTGGGTATATCTGTCATACTTCCTTCTTGTCTATTTTTCAGACCGGTATTTTAACCAAAAATGTCTTTTTGTCAAGAACTACTTAAAAGGGGCTTGGAAAGTTCCTCGTTCCCTTATATATTCTTGAAATATCGGTAAACTTACGTAGTATATTAGGTTAAGGTTTGGTTTATGTCTGAATTTGAACGTCTTGTAGAGATAATGCGGAAACTGCGGGCACCCGAAGGCTGCCCATGGGATCGGGAGCAGACGCATAAATCGCTGATTCCCTATATGCTCGAGGAAACTTACGAAGTCATTGACAGCATTGAAGATAGCGATATGAAGAAACTGCGTGAAGAGCTGGGAGACCTGCTTTTGCAGATTGTCTTTCATTCCCAGATGGCTTCGGAAGAGGGTGATTTCAATATAGAAGATGTAGCCAAATCGATTTCAGATAAACTCATCAATCGCCATCCCCATATATTCAAGCAAAAAGCGGATTTGACTCCGGACGAGGTGACTCATAACTGGGAGCAGATCAAACTGAGAGAAAAAGAGGATAAATCCGAGTCGGCTTTATCCGGGATACCCCGCACCGCACCTGCGCTATTGAGAGCCTTCCGACTCCAGCAGAAGGCCGCTCGGTTTGGATTTGACTGGGAAAAGTGGCAGGATGTGCTCGAGAAGGCCGAGGAGGAGATCAGGGAATTGAAAGAGGCTATAGAAACAAATTCGAGTGCAAAAATCGAAGAGGAAATCGGTGATCTTCTGTTTGCAGTGGTCAATCTATCCAGATTTTTGGGGGTAGATCCTGAAACCGCCCTGAATCATATGAATAAAAAGTTTATAGAACGTTTTAGATATGTTGAAAAAAAACTTGCGGAAAGCGGCAAATCTTTGAATGATTCCAATCTCGAGGAAATGGACTCATTCTGGAATGAGGCTAAAATCAAGTCCAGAAAATCGAAATAGTAATCTTTCTGAGGAATTTTACATAATAAATGAAGCATATTGCCATAATAATACTTTTTCTGGGAGCGGGATTGATTGCCTGCGGAAATGGTGGTCAGGATCAGAATATCACCCATAAATCCGAAGACTACCAGAAGGCTGAACAAGAAAGATTTGCAGAATATGGTTATGAGCCGCCCCCGCCTCCGGTTAAAGGTCCGCAGGTACCGGTTGACAGCCTGAACCCGGGGACATGCGCCTATACCGTGGCTAAATTTTCACAGGCTTTGGCGGCGGTAGACTCTGCTGAGGCAATGAAATACTGCAGCGATACCACTAAATTGATAGTGCGGGCCATGTTCATAAATACGACGCAGTTGAAAAACCTGCAAAGACTAAGAGATAAAGGCATGTACATAAAGTCGGTGGCGATCGAAGGCTATTCGCGCGACAGCAGTATATGCCAGGCCTGCGTTACCGCAGTTTTGGACAGCGTTCCCAATGAAGCCTGCGGATTCAAACTGAGACGTGTGGGCGGGGAATGGAAAATCTTTCAACTTGGGGGATGACATGAAGGAGGGAATGATGCGAAATCTAATATTGCTTGTTATTTCAATATTTATGGTTGGCCTGTTTATTTTCTGCGGCGGAAACGACGAGGACAAGGAAGTTCAGGAATCGCAGAAGGCTGAAGCCGCTGATGAGAGTTCCTGGGCTATGGGTGAGGATGGTGTCTTAAGAAAAGATGAAATGACTTCCACCAATCCCAAATTCAAAGAGAATCCACCTTCAAATCCTTTTGTCGTACCGCATGGCGAGGAAACCATTCCAGCCGAACTCAAGGAGGGAACTTGTGAGTATGCGGCCTATTGGTTCGCAGAATATTTTACATCGGGAGATTCGACCGAAACCTATAAATTCTGTAACGATTCAATGACGCAGCATGTAAGAGCCCTATTTCAGACACCGGGCCAGATAAAAAATATGGAATTGAACCGGGCCGCAGGTTATAAAATCGAGGGCGTCAGTATTGCCGATGAGTCGAACGACGAAGAATGCCGTGCATGTTTGCGGGCCACCATGTTTGACCAGGAGAAAGTCGACTGCTCATTTTACTTCACTAAAGAAAACGGCAAGTGGCTCTTAAGCAGTTTCGCCAAAACCCGGTAGTTGGTCATCACTTTCCGCTGTCAGTTAAAAATCAGATAATAACGGGTTTTCTACCCGGCAGCAAAATCACACAAGTGAAACATTCCCGAAAGAAATCCGTAGTCAATGATATAATAATTCTTTTCAAGCAGAGCCGGATTTGAAAGACTATACACTCCGTATATTAATTTCCGTTATTTTCGCCTATGCGATTTCCCTAAGCACGGCACATGGTCAGGCCAACAGTGAAGATGATCCGACTGTGCCATTCAGGTTAGAAAGAAGCAAGATCATAATTCCAACATCGATTAACGGTTCAAAGCCTATGAATCTTATACTCGATACCGGCATGCGCTTTGATGGTGTTTATCTGTTCCATTTGAAAGCCCTGGAATTGATAGATACAGCGGGTGCAATTGAGGTCCAGGTCGGAGGAGCGGGAAAAGGGGAAGCACCAAAAGCCACTATGATTGAAAGCGGAAACCTGACTTTCGACAATATATCACTAACCGATCAACCCATAGTGGTGTCTCACAGTCCGCATGTCCAGACTTTCCCGACCGATGGCGTAATCGGATGGAGCTTATTCGGCCATTACCAAGTGGAAATAGACTATGACAGGCAGTTGATTCACCTGCGGGACACTAATTATGTCCACAATGATTCAACTTGGGTAACTGTGCCGGTTACAATGAAAGAAAATTTACCATTCCTTGATATTGAGGTGGAGGTTGTTGAGGGTGAAGTTCTTCCGATGCATGTTTATATTGATCTCGCGTCAGGAGATGCACTTGAATTATTGGTGCACGATTACCAGAAATTCACAATGCCCGACAGCTTGACGAAAAGCTACCTGGGGACGGGAATCAGCGGAGATATCAATGGACATTATGGAAAGACTGCGCGACTTCAAATCGGTGGCTATGATCTTTACAGGATACCTACGGCATTTGCCCCTGCGGAAGTTCGATCGAAACAAGGGGGAGCAGATGGCATTATTGGAAACGGTCTGATCCGCAGCTTCAATATAATTTTCGATTATCCTCGCAGTAGAATTCTAATCAAACCCAATCTGACATTTGATCTGCCGTTTGAATAATTGTACAGATAACCATACTTATATTTTGATCTGGGGTCTATATCATCAAACTCCCGCCGCTGACCGGAATATAAGCGCCGGTGATGAAGCCGAATTGATCTGACAATAGCGCCACGATTGCACCGGCGATATCCTCGGGCATTCCCACCCTTCGCAACGGTGTCATCTTCGCAATCGTCTCCACACGATCCTTGGGCATCCATGAGGTGGCATCGGTCAATGTAAATCCAGGTGCTATAGTGTTCACCCTGATTCTGTGCGGGCCGAGTTCTAGTGCCAGCGATTTCATTAAACCATCCACTGCGGATTTGGCTGTGGTATGGGCGCTGAAATTTGGTCCCGGACGCCTGGATAGGCCGCTCGAGATTCCAATTATATCGCCCTTCTTATTTTCTATCATGGAGGGTATAACAGCTTTCAATGGATAGAAAAAGCACTGCATCTCCCCCATCACTTTGGTCTCGAAATCGTCCCAGGTGAGATCGACGAATAAATTGTATGGGACTTTCATGCCGGCATTCAGAACCAGTATATCGATCGGCCCGAACTCATCGACTGCCACTTTGACCATGGCATCAATCTGTGTCTTATCTCTCGCATCCGCTTGAATTGCCAAAGCCTTGCCATCGTTTGAGAGAATATTATCCACCACGATGTCAGCGGCCTCTTTATTCTGATTATAATTGACGATTACTTTTGCCCCGGCTTCGGCCAGAAGCTTTGCAGTGGCAGCGCCGATCCCACGGCTTGCGCCGGTTACAAGTGCGAGTCTGTCCTTCAAACCCATCATGACCTCCATTTCGTATTCGAAATCTGTTTTATTCTATAAACAAAAAACACGATGATAAATCAAGGGGATATGGCGGAGATTGAAGCATACGGCCGTTGGGTGGCACAATCTTCAGATTGGGTGGCAATTCCGATATTTATAATCCCAAGCTGAAGCTTGGGGCACCCTGAGATAAATCTAATAATAGATTGTTAATAATGTCGTGAGTCTATACGTGGTTCAAACATAGCAGGATGATCGATTTAATCCACATTTCATGTGGGGTACCGATCTGCCTGTTCGTGCGCGGAGTACGTCCTCGTGCTCTGCGTCGGCTGGGGCACCGGGAGGTGCCCCCCAGTGCGATTTTGAAAGAAAATGTAGGGCAAAACCCTTCAGCGGTTTTGCCTATTCGACTTCATAACAGATAGGCAGAATCACTTCGCTTCGCTTGGATTCTGCCCTACGGTTTAATTCATTTCTCTATGATCTCACCATATCCAAATTTCAGTATGCCGAAGTCTAATCTCGAATTATCGTCCTTCGGTTCATGTCTAATACTGAAGCATATTCCGCGGCTGTCATCAGCGAAATCGGCATGCCTCCTGAAATTACCCAAAGTCGTTGGATAATCAAACAAAAGTCTATTTTCATTGTTGCTAATTTCCTCAATCACGAATTCCTTGCTGGTATAGTATGCCACAAACTCATAATCAGGAGATAAGGTTGCGAACAGGACCTTCCCGTCTCTTGTCTTATCCTCTGAATTCCAGATTTCATTAAATTCCATTGTCTCGGGATTCAAAAGGAGAAAACTAATTTGAGTATAATGATCTTCTTCCTGATCGTAATGCCATTTTTGAAAAGGGATGCCGTTATTATGCACCAGAAGACCATTTAGCATATGCTGATCAAGAGGCTCACCATTATACAGGGTGTCCACCTTTTCAATTCTTATATCATATCTGATAAGGCACTCATATTCAAAATAATCACCTATGTAAGAAAAAAACACCTGGTTGCCATCCTGGTGCCATATCGCGTCTGGAACCTCCATTTTGTGGTATGACTCGGAACCTGAATATATAAGCTGCCATTTGTCAGTCTCAGGGTAATAAATATAATATACGGGACCCCTTCCTGATAATATTATTTTCGATCCAGACTGATCGGTCAGACCATCATGATCTACATAATATCCGGATATTAATATACAATCCTGCTTTGGGTTCCAGATGTAATCTCGGATTCGCAGGCTGTCCGGAACTAAAATCATGGCCTTTCTATTATTCGAAAAATCCTCAAGATAGCAATCACGATATCCCCGCCGAGATGTGCAATAGAATACTCTTTCTTTGTCGAATGAGTTTGTATAATTAATCCCTGAAGAAAGTGGATAATCTATAAACCAATTTGCTTTATTCGATGTCAGGTCATACCTGACTATATACTTTATCGGCTCCAGATGTTCATACAGGCTTTCCCTGGAAGGCCCGCCTACTGGAATATATAAATCACATTTTAAGACTATTGTAGTGTCACTAAAGAAATCAAATGTTATACCGGCATCGGATACTCTTACCTCATTGGTAAAAATAGGTCCAACTTTGAATTCACATCGACCAGCTGAAAACTACATAACTACAAAGACAGCTGTAATAATTAATATCGTGTGTCTCTTTTTACACATGACATCCTCCCATACATTTAATTCCTCTCATAATATACTTCTTTTAGGCTCTATAATAAGACATGATGCAATAATCATACCGGATTTTCTAGGGCATGATCCCCGTGATCATACCTCTTTGCATTTCGGGGTGCCG
Source organism: Candidatus Zixiibacteriota bacterium (assembly GCA_011777135.1). GTDB lineage: Bacteria > Zixibacteria > MSB-5A5 > JAABVY01 > JAABVY01 > JAABVY01. The sequence goes on from JAABVY010000247.1 coordinate 13,041, forward strand.
CCGACAAATTAATTTGTCGGCGATGGCAGGTTCGCAGGGAACCTGCCCTACTAGTTTTCAATTTCCGCGGCGCATGAGGACATACGCCGCGCACGAAAAATATCCTCATATCTTAAGCGAGATGGGGCATGCATTCTAAAGATCGTCGTAGTTGGGGCCTTCGCCGCCCTGCGGGATTACCCAGGTGATTATGCCATACGGGTCGGCTATATCACAGGTCTTGCAATGTACGCAGTTGGACGGGTTCAGCTTCAGCTTCTTCTTGCCGGTCTTTTCGTCCTCCTCCATCTCGTACACAAAGGTCGGACAGAAATGCTGGCAGGGATTGCCATACTCAATTGTACAGCGATTGTTGCAGATATCGTAATCGGCAATCACCAGATGCGGCGGCTGATCCTCCTCATGCTTGGTGCCCGAATAATAAGTGTCGTCAAGTTTATTGAATGTCAGCTCGTTATCGAATTTGGTCTTCTGGCTGTTGGGATCGACCTCGGTAGTACCGAAATATTCCTTCAGCTTCTTCATATGCTTGTGGTCTTCCTCGACCCTCCAGGGATCATTGAATCCCCCGCCGTCGGAAATCATCTGCATGCCGATATGGAACAGCCCTCGATAGATACCATTTTCAAAAGCCTGATGGAAATTGCGCACCGGCCAGAGCTCATCTTTGATCCATGAATGTTCGACCTTGTCCTCATACGCTTTGAGCTTCTTTTCAGAGAAATCGTCGGCAAGCAACGCCTCGAACATAGTCTCCGCAGCAAGCATGCCGGACTTTATTGCAAGATGGATGCCTTTCAACCTGCGGGGATTCAAAAATCCGGCCGAGTCACCCGCTATCATGAAACCGTCGCCATAATATTTGGGCATCGAATAATAACCGCCATCCGGGATGGTCTTAGCACCGTAGCGAAGCATCTTGCCACCCTCCAGAATCTTTTTCACAAACGGGTGCTGTTTGTATTTCTGGAATATGTTGTGCGGATCGGTGAGCGGATTGCGATAGTTCAGGCCTGTTACAAAGCNNTTATTGTTAAGTGAATATATAAATCCGCCGCCGAATGTTTTCGAGTCGAGCGGATGGCCGAACGTATGATAGGCTGTCGGTTTTTTAAAACGTCCCTCGGGAATCTCCCACAATTCCTTCACGCCGGTGGTATAAGCCTGCGGATTAACCTTCTGGAGCTGGAGTTTATTTACGAGGGTCTTGGTCAGATTGCCGCGCGTACCCTCTGCAAATAACGTAATTTTGGCCTGTATATCAGTACCGGGCTCATAACTGGGTTTCTTTTCACCTTTCTTGTCCAGCCCCTTGTCCTCCGTACGCACCCCGATAACCTTGTCGTCGTCGTATAGCACATGCTGTCCGCCGGCGGCAGTCAGGATATCGACCTCTTCCGCCTCGACCTGCTCACCCAGCCAGGCGGTAAATTTATTCAATGAGATTGCCGGGAAGCCCTTGTTGTGCATATCCGGGGGGGCATACGGCGGTTTGATCTGGCCGCTTTCGCGGAAGTAATAAAGCGCATCCTCCTCAATCACATTATCCAGAGGAGCGCCTTTTTCAATATAATCCGGCATAAGCTCGGCTATACCTTTGGGATCCATAATGGCTCCGGACAAACAATGAGCTCCGATATGAGGCCCCTTTTCGAGCACCACTATCATTGTCTCGGAAAGGTCCTTGTCGTCATCGGTTTTATTTTCCTGGTATTGATTTATAAGTTTTTTCAGGTGGTATGCGCAGGNNNTCGTCAGCCATATATACTCCTTAATCTATATCAGAGAATATTTTGCAAAACAATCTCTTTCAAGGATATACGATTTATTTACGATAAACCGCAATCGTGAAAAAGATATCGATTTCAGATGGATCAAAATAAGGATTTTTTATTTTGCCGTCAACCGATTCTTTGAAGGGCTGAATTCAAGCATCAATAACCATCAAGAAAATCAATGGAAAAATTTTTTCTGTTAGCCTCAAAGGTGCTGACCAGATTTTGCCTTTCACGATGGAGAATCTCTCCTGATTCATTATGGATTTTCAAGAGGTCATAACTGAAATATATAGTGTCCGGATAAACTTCCTCAAAACGAATCGGACCATATTCATAGGTATCCCAGCGTGGATGCCAGTTTGTTTCTTCGGTTATGTTAAGACTGTCAAGTTTCAGATGATTTGTATCAGTGTAATCTTCATTGATTGCAACGACGCTATCAAAGCCCGGGCGCCAGCCAACTTCAGTTGAATCAGAAAAGGTTGAAATTGTAAGCCACAGAAAGATTCGCACTTCAGAGGAGTCCACATCCGGGCTAAGCCAGTAACCCGGAGAATATCCTAAATAGGCCTGCAATGAGTCATCCCAGTAACAAGGCCATACACTGGCGTAAACCTCATAGGGCCCAGAATAGAATTCACGAGGTTCATCTTTATAGTAATAATCATGGACATGCGAGCAGGAAGAAATAATGGCTACGGCCAATATTATAATCATTGCCACCACAAGACTGGTTCTGGAATTTATTGAAATTGGCAAAATTAAACCTCCCGGATTTTATGGACTGCCCAAATAAATAATAGAGATTTATAAATAACTGTCATAATAATTACAGACGGATGTAATCAGGATATTGCAGCAAAAAAGCCGCCACAATACGAGTTTGTGGCGGGCACCCATACTGGGATATTAAATCTATAATTTCACTGCAACCGAGATACCATCGCGAAGCGGCAATATCGAGGTCATAAAATCGGGATCGGCATAAAGTCTCTTAGTGAACTCTAGAATCGCTTTGGTGGAATCTTCAAGTTCATCATCAAATATTCTGCCGCTCCAGAGCACATTATCGGTGATAAAATATCCGCCCGATTTCAGACGCTCTTTGACAAACGGGATCGTCTCGGGATAACCGGTTTTATCGATATCGTTCAGGATGATATCGAACGGGCCGTCATGTTTTTTGAATATCTCCAAAGC
>JAABVY010000226.1:0-3720 GCA_011777135.1 Candidatus Zixiibacteriota bacterium
AGTCTGTCCAGACCGGCCGTTTTGCTAAGGCTTACGGGCGGTACGGTGATTTCAATGCGGAAGAGATCGGGCGCACAGCCGCCGAATATGCTGTGCGCATGCTGGGAGCAAGGGAGTTCAAAGGGCGCAACATGCAGGCCGTCTTCCCGCCCGAGGCGGGCATCCCCATCGTTCATGCCTTATTCGGAATGATCGAAGCGGATTCAGTGCAGAAAGGTAAATCTCCTTTCAGGGGCAAAATCGGTAAACAGGTAGCCTCCGATCTCCTGACAATTATTGATGACGGCACGCTGGCAGGTGGGCTGGGAACCAGGCCCTATGATGGTGAAGGCATCCCGACTGCCAGAACCATGGTGATCGAAAATGGCCTTTTGAAGAACTATCTTTATGACAGCTATACGGCCAAAAAAGGAAAGACCAGATCTACCGGAAATGCGGCCCGCGGCAGTTATCACAGCAAACCCTTGATTTTTCCCACGAATTTCTTTATAAAGCCGACTGATACTGATGCAAATAAAATGATTGCCGAAATAGATGACGGCATTTTAATAACAGAGCTATCCGGACTCCATGCTGGGATTAATCATGCCACGGCGGATTTTTCCGTTCCCGCCAAGGGCATCGTGATCGAGCATGGAGAAATGGCTTATCCAGTAGATAATATCGCTATCTCGGGAAATCTGTTCAAGTTCTTGAATAGTATTTCCATGGTATGCAATGACCTGGAATGGGAGCCCATTGATGGTATGATCGGAGCTCCCACATTTAAAGTTGAAAATCTCAAAATTATCGGTAGAGGTTAGATATGACCGCACATGACAAAAGCAGCAAAAAGTCTCGCCGGGTCCTGGGCGATGAATGGATCGATTGGGACGGTTCCATAGAGGAATCGCTTGTTAATACCCAGAAGAAATTGTTTCTATGGGTTTCCATACTAGGCGTATTATTGATAATCATCGCTGTATTTATATTCACATGGCTTATTCATCCCAGGCTGGTGGAACTGTCTTCCCTGGCCGGGGAAATCGTAATATATGTTGTCTTTGCCTTTGCAGCTGTGCTGATTTTATGGGTCAGCCTGTTTATTATCAGCCTCCTTTTCGACCTGAGATTATTGGCGCCGATTCTACTGGTTCCGCGGGTAATCAATTTTATGCTGAATATGGCGATAAGAGTCGGCGGACTTCTGGGAATACCCAGGGATAAGATGGTCAATTCCTTTTTGAAAGTGCATAATCTTGTCTTGAGACTGAAGGGCATTCATCTCCATCCGCAGGAACTCCTGGTGCTATTGCCGAGATGTCTGCGCAAAGACTATTTTGAGATTTTGAGGAATTTAAAGGAACGTTATCATTTCCAGATGATGACTGTGGGCGGAGGTCAGCAGGCCCGTCAGAAGATCAAGATGCTAATGCCCAGGGCAATTATTGCTGTAGCCTGTGAACGAGACCTGATGAGCGGGTTTGTGGAAGTAAATCCGCATATACCGGTCATCGGTTTTCCAAATAATCGTCCTGAGGGGCCCTGTAAAAACACTGAAATCGACATTAATCTGATCGAATCGGCAGTCAGGGAGATTTTGAGGATAAAAGACAAGAATTTGAATTGAGTCGGCGAATTTAATTTCCTTTGCCTGTAATAAAAAAATGGATTATATTGTGGCAAATAATCATGATCAATGTGGAGGAATCTGATGAAACTTAATACTTATGAAAAGGACGGCATCGATGTCGTTGAGGTTAAGGGACAGCTGATGGGCGGCCCCGATACCGGTGAGCTCGATGAAAAGCTTTATTCGATAATTGGCAAAGAGAAGAAAAAGGCTGTGGTTGACTTGAAAGACTGCGATTGGATCAACTCATCTGGTCTTTCGATTCTGATTCACCATTACAAAAAATTTAAGGATGCCGGCGGAGAGCTCAAGCTGGCTAACTTGACGAACAAGGTCGAGAGAATCCTGGTAATTTCGCGCCTTACAGAAGTATTTGATGTCAAGGATTCAGTTGAAGAGGCTATCAATGCTTTCAATTAAAATCCAGTAAATATGAATAAAAAAAACCGTCCGCCTTCAAAGCGGACGGTTTTTTTATTCGTATTGCAGATAATTTATTTTACTCAGTTCCTTCTTCAGTCTTCTGAGTTTCCTCTTCGATCTGCTTGGCTTTTTCTTCAGTCTCCTGGGTTTCCTCTTCAGCCTGTTTGGCCTGTTCCTCTGCAGCTTTCTTAGCGGCCTCCTGCTGTGCCTTTAACTGATCAACGATTTCCTGTGGAGCCCTGAGAGAATCGGGAGGAGCCACAAACAGTGAATCTGCCAGCTCGGGATTGATCTCAATCGAGGTTATCACGGTCATGATCCTCTGTCCAGCCTGGCTCGAGGTCATCTTGTGGGGCATGGTGAATCCATCGACTTCTTTATACTTTTCATACAGTTGTTCGCCATCATCTGATGAGGTTTTGAGAAGATGGAAATTCGATTTTGCAAAGTACAGAGTAGTCGTATCCCCGGCGGCCTGGATGTAACGTACATTATATGCATCCTGACCTTTCACCTTCTCTTCACCGACCAGCTCGGCTTTGGCGCCGCGCTCTTTATAATCGATATAGGGGCTTATACGCATGCCCTCCAGCTGTTTGGGAAGGTCCTCCTCTTCCACAAAGATATATCCTGGCACGGTGGGATATTTTGACCAGATTTGCTCCCCATTGGAAGCCACCAGGACTTCAAACTGCGGAGACGACCATTTCATGTACTGCATGTTGGGGGCCTTCTGGGCAAGCACGATATCACCGGAAACCTGCCCCATGAATGACTTGCCCTCCATTTTCAGTGTATTCAGGTTCTGGTAATTTTCCATTCCCCCCGTATTCTCCAGATATTTCTGGATAATCTCATCGCCGGTCATCTGGGCGTGTGATACCACAGTCAGAGACAGGACGAAGATGAGAGAGACCGTTAAGGTTAGAAGCTTTCTCACATTTTCTCCTTCCGTTTTATTATTTACTAAATAACCTCGATTTCATTCAAGACCCATTGTTTCAACATTTAATATGGTATATGCTGGACCATTATGCAAGTTTCAATAATATTAAATTCATCCCTATAGCAGACTATAACTGTTTGGGATTATGAATGGACAATCCATGAACGTCATGAACCGCCTCCAGAATCGCTTCGGACATAACAGGATGTGCATGAAATGCATTGCCCAGTTCCGTCACAGTAAGCTCCAGCCTGACCGCGAGCGCGCATTCATGAATAAGTTCTGTGGCATGAGCGCCTACTATATGTACACCAAGCACTTTGTCGGAATCAGCATCGGCCACTACCTTCACCAGCCCCTCGATCTCATTCTCAGCCTGCGCCTTACCAAGTACCCGAAACAGGAACTGCCCGGTTCTGACATTCAATCCACGTTCTTCGGCCTGCTTCTCCCTTAATCCTACCGAACCCACTTCGGGAGTTGTGAAGATGGCATTCGGTACTCCGGCGTAATTTATCTCAGTCTTTTGGCCGGCGCAATTGGCTGCAGCAACTGTACCCTCTGCTGATGCTGTATATGCCAGGAGCCATTTACCGGCCACATCACCGATAGCATAGATATTGGGAATGTTGGTCTGCATACTCTGATTGGTTTTAATCGAAGCGTTAGGATTTTTTTCAATACCCAATTCTTCCAAACCGATCTCATCGACATTGAACTTACGTCCGATCGAAACCAG
>JAABVY010000226.1:3759-3961 GCA_011777135.1 Candidatus Zixiibacteriota bacterium
CTACCACCGTAACTTTACGCCCGAGGTGGAACTTGACTTTATTTTTCTTCAATTCACGTTCAATAGTTTTTGAGACTTCAATATCCTCAAGCGGCAGGGCATGTTCCAGCAGCTCCACCATGGTAACCTTGCAACCCAGCATGCTCATCAAAAATGCAAACTCACAGCCAATCACACCCATGCCGATTATCAGGAGGGATTT
>JAABVY010000342.1:0-3413 GCA_011777135.1 Candidatus Zixiibacteriota bacterium
CTCGAGGACTTTCTTGCGCTCCTCTTCTTTCAGAAGATGCGGAGGTGTGGAGCCGACAACTCCGAGCACAGGGCCTTTTTTGGTCAAAATCTGCACTCTCTGGGCCAGGACCACATGCCCCCACCATCCCCCCAGCGACAGAAACTTGATAAAGCCCTTCTTGTCGATCTCCTTAACCATGAAGCCGACNNTGTCCCGCAACCATAATGCGGGGGGAATCGGCGGTGCCTTTTTTAGCAGCGATGATTGAACCGAGTTTGTCGAATGTAATATCATCCGATATTGTTTCCAGATGATTTTTCATGATGGCCGCTATTTCATGCTCATGCCCCGGTACCCCGGGAGCATCAACCAGCTCCTGGAGCAATGTTTCGGTAGAATCCATATTTCTTACCTTCCTTAATAATATTTCAAAAGCTCAGACAAATTATCGATTACCAGATCGGGCAGGGACAAATCACTATACTCCCGGCCCTTTTTTCGTAATAGAATCGAGAAGACTCCGCAGTTTTTTGCGCCCAGTACATCGATTTCCACTCGATCTCCGATAAAGAAAGCCTTTGAGGCCGAAATGTCAAGCACTCTCAGCATTTCCGTGTATATGGAGGGATGCGGCTTTCGCCGCGGGAAGGCTGATGAGAAGATAAGATGATCAAAGAATTTATCGATTCCAAATTTCCGCATGTCTTCAAGATGGTACTCCGGCGGAAAGACTGTATTGGAGATCAGGCCTATTTTATGACCGTTGCTCTTGTAATAATCCAGCACATCCATTGCACCTTCTTTGAGATATATACTCTCCCGTACAGGCTGATAATAAACCTCCAGAAATTTCTCGAGGAAATCAGAATTGTTCGAGATGCCGAAATATGAAAGGAAACTTTCGAATAATTTTAATATATCTTTTTCTTTATGCGTAACGTTGCTCTCTTTTTCGACCTCAATCACTTTTTCCAGGAAAACCTCGTGAAATTTATCGAATTCGGGCGGTTCAATATCCACTTCATGCAGATACTTATGCGCCCTCTGCAGGCTCAATTTGAATAAATCCGGCCAGGGGATGTTTTCATATTCTATGAGAGTAGATCCGAGGTCAAAAATTGCGGCATCTTTTTCTTTTAATGGAGTCATACTATGATCTCAGCCTTGAAAGAATTCGGTATTTATCTTCTTAATAACTTCTTTATAGATATTATCCCAGATATGTTCCTGGGCAATTTGCCTGCCGATCATTTCCGATTCACTTTTGTCTCTCTGGAGCATAAATTCGATAGCATGAATCCAGTCATCAGCATTATTGGGGACGATTTTGACAAAACGCGGGTCAAACTTGCTCAAGACTTCCATCTCGGATGACACAGAGCACAAACCTGCGGCTGCGAATTCATAGAATTTCAATGGATTGGAATATCGGAAGAAGTCGTTATCTTTATACGGCATAAACCCGACATCGAATGATTTCAGCACCTCAGGCATAAGATTGTGCTCGTATTTGCCCGTGAAATGAATATTCGAATATTGATTCATTTTTTCAACAGGTGCACTTTTCTGGACAGGTCCTACAAATAAGAAATTCCAGTCCGGTTTTTGAGTCACCATCGCTTCGATCAATTCCCAGTCAAGCCGTTTTGATATGATTCCCGTATAGCCTATTCGCGGGGAGGGGATTTTGACCAGTTCCTCTCTGGGCTCAATATCTTCTTTGCTCAAGCGTTCATAGGTCTGTTTGTCGAGCCCGTTACCGGAAAGCCAGGATTTTTTATAATGACTGCCGTATTTTTCAAGAAGCTTGGGGGAGGTGGTTAGTAATAAGTCTATTTTACCTCTCAAGCGATTTTCCTTATTGTCGACCTCTTCTATTCTTCCACCATCGTAGTAAACCAAATTGTCACATAATTCCATCATGGTTACCGATTCCTGAAATAATCTGGTCAGATAACCCTGCTGGGGATGATAGAACCAGATCAAAGGACTCGCTTCCCTTATATTGATTTTATAACACATATAATCATAGGATTTTCTTAGAAGTTTCAGATTTGCATCCTCAAGCATGCCGAATTTATCTGCAATTAGATCAATAATGAAATAGCGGGGAGAATACAGATAGAGGTTTTCTCCAAGCTGCTTCAAAGGCGGCTTTCCAAAAAACTCCTGCATTCTATGCGGCTTTTTCAGCGGAGTTGTAAAAGGACAGAGTGGACGATTAACTCCGACGACATACGAGTCATAGTCTTTCAAGATACGTGCGACAGCATATATCATTTTACGCCGCATGAAATGCGGCCAATCAACTCTTAAAAAGATCAGCACTATTTTCGGAAATCTTCTCAATCTTTTATGGCCAGTTGGAGTATTTGCTCGATTAATTGATCAAAGGAAATACCCGCCGCTTTTGCGGCTTTGGGTACCAGCGAGGTCTTGGTCATACCGGGCAGCGTATTAACCTCAAGACAGTAGAGACGGCCCGCTTTATCCATGCGAAAATCAACTCTTGCATAGCCCTTGCAGTCAAGCGCCTTGAACGCTCTCAGGCCCAGCTCCTGAATCAGAATAGTGGTCTCATCCGGTATTTTGGCCGGGTAATCATATTCGCACATACCCTCGGTGTATTTGCATTCATAATCGTACAGTTTATTTTTGGGCAGAATCTCGACTACCGGCAATGCTCTCTCCCCGAGAACAGCAACCGTCAATTCCCTGCCGTCTATATATTCCTCGATCAGGATATTATCAGAGACCTCACATGCAAGCTCAATTGCCTCACGGTAATCAGCAGTCCTCTCGACCAGTGAAAGCCCTACGGTCGAACCCTGATCATTGGGCTTTACTATGACCGGCGGCGGGAATTCGCTTACTATAATCTCGTACATATCGTCATCAAAATCTTCCTTATTAATCAGCGTCCAGTCAGGTGTGGGGATATCATCACGCTCGAACAGCTTCTTGGAGATGGCCTTGTTCATGCATAACGCCGAAGAGAGCATGCCTGATCCTGTATATTTCTTGCCGGCAAGATCGAGAAGTGCCTGAATTGTACCGTCCTCACCGCTCCCCCCATGGAATGCCAGAAAGACAGCATCAACATCAGAAAGCTCCTCGAGGCTGGCTATTTTCAAACTCTGCACCCTGTCATATCGGGACAGCTGTCCGAGCTCGGGTGGAGCGTTCTTGATGTCGTCGGAGATCAGACGGGTCGATTCTTTAAGATACTTGCTGCCTTCGGCGGTGTCGATGGCGATCACCTCATGGCCGTTATTCTGCAGGGCCGAGGTTATCGCTGCGCCCGATGCCAGGGAGACATCACGTTCAAGAGAGATTCCCCCCATGAGAACCAGGACCTTCATTCACAAGTCTCCTTTTCAAATAATATCTGGCAATCCATAATAGTATTATAACAATTACTATTATAAAAA
>JAABVY010000342.1:3438-7496 GCA_011777135.1 Candidatus Zixiibacteriota bacterium
ATCATACTGTTCCAGATCAGGCAGGATATGGATATATAAATAAATGCTTTCTTGAAGGGCATCTCCGCGATTCCAGCAAAGAAGACCAGCGCAAATCTAATCCCCGGAAGAAATTTGGAAAATATAAGGATACGTTTCCCATACTTTTTATACCATATCTCAGTTCGATATAGAAGCTTGCTGTTCAGGAACCAGATTTTTTCGGATTTAAGAATTCGACGGCCATATTTTCGCCCCACCAGAAATACCACAGATAATCCGATCGCCGACCCGACGTATGCTGAGAAAAGAACTATGATCAGGGAAACATGCGGCCCACCGGATAAGAATCCGGCGGCAAATATGGCCACATCTCCGGGAAAAATCGGAAAAACATATTCGATGAACATGGCGCCAGCAACCATAAGATACACCCACCAGCCACCGTAGGACATGAGGATATCAACCCAATGTTGCAGATCAGGAAAGATCTCACTCATAGTATTCCTCTTCCGAGCCAGCCTCCTCTTCCTCTTCCGCAGGCTCGCTTATATCGATCAAGGTACACACGGCGAAGGCGGAGATTCCGTCCCCGAACTGTGGTACCAGATGGAAGAATGAATTAGACTGCTTGAGCGAGATCATACTGCTATCGATTTTCAGCGCGTGAGAGAGATTTAGAAGCATATATGTCTTATAGGGAGCCAAATCGATTTCGGAACAGGCCAGAATCACATCGATATTTTCCACAGCAAAGGATATTCGCGCCAGCTTGAGATTCACCAGCTCCAGAAGCCTCAGTCCGGAAATGTCTTTGTATTTGATATCATCTTCTGGAAAAAGCTCATGCATCTCTCCCAGATTGGAGGCCCCCAGAAGGGCATCGATAATGGCATGACATAATACATCAGCATCGGAATTGCCCTCGAGTCCCATGGGATAGTCTATTTTAGCTCCACCGAGGATGAGTCGTCGACCCTTGACAAATGGACGCATCTCGATACCTATCCCGGTCTTAAACATCAGAGCCCCTGGACTTCATGTTTTTCTGGATAAGATATCTGGCGATCTCAAAATCTGCGTCGCTTTCAATCCTGAAATTCTCACCGCTTCCTTCCAGGACACGCACTTTGCTGCCATAATATTCGACTACAGCGGCATCGTCAGCGAAAACATGTCCGGTCGTGGCCGCTGACCTGTAGGCATCCATGATAAGGCTGTATTTGAATACCTGCGGGCTTTGCATGAGGTAGATTCTTCTTCTGTCCAGCGATGCAAGTATATATCCCCCCTCAGCCCGCTTTACAGGTTGCTGCGCCTGAATTCCCAGAACCACCGCGTCATGTTCGAGGCATTCAGTGATCAATTTTGAGATAGTGTCAGCATCCACAAATGGCCTGAGTGAATCATGAAGCAGCACTATGTCGGTATCTTTTGTCAGTCCTTCGAGGCCCGACATGATGGTGCTATATCGAGTTTCCTTTGACTCCCGGATTTTCTGAACCTTATCGAATTTATACCTGTCAACGACATTGTCAGACATATAGAGCATGAATTCAGGCGCCACCACAGGGATGATCTCATCCACCTGCTCACTTTCCTGGAAGACTCTGATTGTATGGGCTATGACAGGCATACCCTCAATCGGCTTAAAATGCGGGGGCAGGACTCCCGGGTCAAGATCGGGGTAATGACCCGTGTATATTATCGCAGAGCACTTCATAAGATAAGCATGCTGTCACCGTAGCTGAAAAAGCGATAACCTTCGGCCACGGCTTCATTGTAAATCCTCAAAATATTCTCACGCCCGGCAAAGGCCGAGACCAGCATCAGAAGAGTTGATTTTGGAAGATGGAAATTGGTGATCAATTTGTCAACAAGTTTAAACTGGTAAGGAGGATAGATAAAAAGATCGGTATCTCGTGAAATGGGTTCCAGACTCCCATCGGTCTGCTCATACCAGCTTTCCAGCGCCCGAACAGAGGTTGTGCCGACCGCCACAAGTTTCTTGCCCTGTCCTCTTAACCTTTTGATTTTCAATGCCGTTTCCGGCTCGATCCGGTATTTCTCGGATTCGATTTGATGTCTGCGGGGATCATCGACCCGTATCGGCTGAAAAGTGCCCCAGCCGATATCAAGGATAATCTCAGCTATTTCAATCCCTTTATCCTTCAGCCCACGCAAAATCTCCGGAGTAAAATGCAGCCCCGCGGTAGGCGCCGCCACCGAACCCCGATAATGGTTATAAACAGTCTGGTAGCGATCATAATCGGATTCTTCGGGCTGACGCTGAATATATGGCGGAAGCGGGATTATACCCTGATCCTCCATCAGGTCATGAACTTTTTGAGGAGGATCAAATTTTAGTGTACGGGAGCCGTCGGCATGAACATCAATAACCTCAGCCCGGATTGGAAATTCCCCGAATGACAGCTCGATTCCAGGATTCATGCCTCTGCCGGGTTTGACAAGGCTCTCCCAGAGACCGGTTTCGATTTCCCGTAGAAGCAGCAGCTCAAATTTTCCTCCGGTTTTAACCTTCTGCCCAAACAACCTGGCTTTCAAAACGCGTGTGGTATTTATCACCAGGAAATCGTCCTCGCTCAAGAAATCTGGAAGGTCAAAGAATTTCTTGTGCTGGATCTGATCAGCTTTTATGTCATAAACCAGGAGGCGGCTGTGATCCCGTTTCTGCGCCGGATATTTTGCAATCTGCTGTTCGGGAAGATGATAGTCGAAATCTGTGAGCTTCATGATTATTTAGCGGAAATATGGGCGGCCGTTTTTTTCTTCTTCTTTTTTTTCTGCTTTTGCTGATATCTTTCTTTTTCAGAGAAGACACAGCCGCAGTATTTTTGCATATATAAGCCCATTTCTCGGGCTTTCTCGCGCCCCTCACGGTAGCCGGAGACTATATCCAGGTCGAGGAATTTTACCCCGGTCTCAATTTCAAGATCGTTTCCCACTTTTCTGATGTAATCCAGCTTCTGATAAGGGGATACCAGAAGCGTGGTGGTGAAATATTCAAAACCATTGGCTTTGGCATATCCGGCAGCTTCAGTCAACCTGAGAATATAGCAGTGCATGCAGCGGTCCTGAAGATCTGACATAGCAGCCTGCAGGAATCGTTCCAGATCATAGCTATCCTGGTATATAATATCCATTCCCTTCATATCCTGGAACTTGCGCAGGCTTTTCAGCCTTTCCCTGTATTCCGTAAATGGATGAATATTGGGATTATACCAGAACCCTGTTAAGTGCTCGCCTTCCCTGATCATCTTCTCATAAGGATAAACCAGACAGGGGCCGCAGCATATGTGAGTCAAAATCTTCATAATATTTATCTACCAGATTCAAGAGATATACGGATTGAATTTGTCTATAGTTTAAAAAAGCTCTCTCTGGTCTTTTTCCGATTTTTTGAGATTCAAATGCTTATATCCATTGGAGGTAACCACCCGTCCCCGTGGTGTCCGATTTAGAAGCCCCTCCTGAATCAAAAACGGCTCATAGATTTCCTCTATCGTATCCTGCTCCTCACCGACTGCGACAGCCAGGGTATTGATTCCCACGGGGCCGCCCTTGAACTTGTGTATAATAACCTCCAGGATACGAGTATCCATCTCATCAAGTCCCAGGTTATCGACATCCAGACGTGCCAGAGAATCGGAGGCCACGGCTCTATCAATACCTCCATTGCCGGCCACTTCGGCAAAATCACGTACACGCTTCAAGAGCCGGTTGGCGACGCGGGGAGTGCCGCGAGCCCTGCGGGCTATTTCAAATGAGCCCTCCTGATCTATCTTTACACCCAGGATTCTGGCGGAACGCTTAACTATTTTCTGCAGGCTATCGACGTCATAATAATCCAGCCTGCCGACAACCCCAAAGCGCGATCTCAAGGGTGAAGTCAGAAGACCCGCGCGAGTGGTTGCGCCGACGAGTGTGAAATGCTTAATTGGAAGCTGAACCGAGCGCGCCGAGGGTCCCTTGTCGAGCATGATCTCAAGCGAAAAATCCTCCATAGCAGGATAAAGATATTCCTCCACCACACGGTTCAAGCGGTGGATTTCATCTAT
>JAABVY010000307.1:0-392 GCA_011777135.1 Candidatus Zixiibacteriota bacterium
TCTGACATCTTTGGCATATTGCTCGCCCACCTCGCGTATTTTCTGCCCCAGGTTGAAATAGCGCCTGACGAATTTGGCATAGAAATCCTCGTCCATGCCCATCAAATCGTTTATTACCATAATCTGGCCATCACATGCGGGTCCGGCGCCGATTCCAATTGTAGGGATATCAATTCGTTTTGTAATCTCCTCAGCGATATTGCTCTTAACAGCTTCCAGTACGATGGAGAAACATCCGGCTTCCTGCAGAGCTTCAGCCGATTCGAAAAGGTAATTCCTTTCGGTTTCTTCTTTGCCCTGCACCCGGTAGCCGCCGAATTTGAAGATCGACTGCGGTGTAAGTCCGATATGCCCCATTACAGGTATGCCTGATTCAACAATCCGCATGACCA
>JAABVY010000307.1:547-5365 GCA_011777135.1 Candidatus Zixiibacteriota bacterium
CGCCGCGGCTGACCGCCTCGGTGTGATACAATATCTGATCTAACGGCAGTGAAAGAGTGTTCTCATGACCGTAAACAACCATATTGAGCGAATCGCCCACCAGGAGGCCGTCCACCCCGGCGGCATCCAGCTGCTTCGCTGTGAAATAATCGTAGGCGGTGAGAAAGACGATTTTCTCTCCGTCGGCCTTTTTCTTGATTAAACCCGGAACTGTCACCTTATCAGTTTTCACATATACCTCTAATTGGTTTTATTGATTAAAGTTCCAGTGAACCGGGAGGAACATAGTAATGCGTTCCGGAAAGCGGTTTCTGGATCTGCTCCACCAGATCATTAAAATCATCGGCATTATTTACAAAGTCAATCTCGTCGGTCTTGACCACCAGAAGGGGAGTCTGGTCATATTCAAAGAAATAATAGTTATAGGCCTCGTTCAGCTCATCCAGATAATAGATGTCGATGTTTCTTTCAAACGGCACCCCTCTCTGCTTGATTCTCTGGTAGAGTGTTTCTGTGGCGGCCTGGAGGAAGATCACCAAATCCGGTTTGGGGACATCCTTCGACAATGAGGCGGCAATTTTATCATAAAGAATCAATTCGCGCTCTTCCAGGTTGACTTTGGCAAAGAGCTGGTCCTTTTCGAAAGTGTAGTCGGAGATGATCATGCTGTGAAACAGGTCGAGCGTATTCAATTTGGCAAGCTGCTGGTAACGTGCCAGGAGGAAGAATATCTGGGTCTGGAAGGCATACTTCTTTTTATTCCGATAGAAGTCGGCCAGAAATGGATTCTCCGTGGCCTCCTCCATGATAAGATGCGCGTCCATCCTCTCTGCCAGACGCTTTGCCAGGCTGGTTTTGCCCACTCCGATCGGGCCCTCTACTGCAATGTAATTAACTGACTTCATTGTTATTCCTAAATCCCAGGTCTATTTCGCGTTTAATGCCGACTTGTTTTTCCCCTTTGATCCTCTTGAGATAGGCGCTATAGGGTATGTTTGTGGCGGGATCGAAAATATATGGGTCAAGGTCCAGAAGCGGCCTTAAGGCAAATTCACGACGCGGCAATCCCGGATGCGGTATTTTCAATTTCTCGGATTCATGAATCTGCTTACCATAAAGCAAAATATCGATATCGATCTCCCGCGGACCGTTCTTGAATTCCGCTTTCTTTCCCACCTTGGATTCAATCTCCTCCAGGTTAGCCATCAATTCCTCGGGCGTTAATTCACTTGTGATCTCGACCACTATATTCAGAAATTTCTCCTGGCCGGTGAAGCCGACTGGCTCGGTTTCGTAGACCGGCGAAACTCTCAGCACCCTTATTTTATCCGAAGCTTTTATCTTGTCCAGTGCGGATTTTAGAAAATTCTCCCGCTGTCCGAGATTCGATCCCAGACCAAGGTAAATTCTGTCTTCAGGCATAAATTGAATTTATAAAAGATTGAGCAGTTGTCAATCCTAACTTAGGGTTTTTCTATTTCGATCTCGACATGGTCGAGATTTCCGGGTATAGGGGGGATCTTTTTGCGGATTCTTATGGTCACTTTCTCGGGCGAAAACTCCTCTATTATTTTATCTGCAAGCAGATACCCCACCTTTTCTATCAGATTATATTTCTTGAAGCTGAAAAGCTCGTTGGTCATGTGATAAATTCTGGTATAGCTTATCGTATCGGCCAGTTTGTCACTTTTTGCTGCTTTGGACAGGTCCGCCTGTACTTCCACATCCACCTCAAAACGATTGCCGGTCTTCCGTTCGGCCGAGGAGGTGCCGTGATAAGCATAGAATACCATATTTGAGACTTTAATCTTGTCCGCCACCAGCTCTTCTCTTTGATTTCATCTTTTTGGGCACCTTGTATATTTTGGAATAATTCTCGATTCGTTTAAAAGCCTCCTCAATTTTTTCGGAGGATTGTCCCAGTGCAAGACGGATGTAGCCTTCGCCTTCCTCGCCGAAGAATGATCCCGGCAGCATTATAACACCGGTGCGCTTCAGGAGCATGCGGCAGAAGGTCAGGGCCACACGGCGCCGATGCGGAAGCTTGATCCAGACAAAGGGCGCATAACTGGAGGGCAGATACTCCCAGCCCAGTTTGTCCAGAGAATCATAGACCAGCTTTCGGTTTTCCGCAAACCTCTGCGAGAAAAAGTTCTGTACTTCTTCACGGTTATCCAGAAGCTTGTCGGCAATTTCCATGTCGAAGACTGACGGTATCTGGTTGAAAGTCATACGGAACTTGCGCAAGGGTGAGATGAAATCTCGATGTCCCAGCGCCACCCCGATTTTGAAAGCCGGCAGATTGAATAAGAACGAAAAGGTTATCAATTCGATGCCGGTAGCCTTGCCATGAATGGATTGCAAATACATGGGATGGCTGAATCCGTCACCGCCATGCAGTAGATATACCGAATCAGCAATTACGATGATATTGTTCTTACTGGCGAATTCCGACAGGCGGTCATAAGTCTTGAGGTCGACACCTTTCGAGGTTGGATTATGCGGATAGTTCACGACTATCGCCCTTGTATTCTGCCCCATCCTGGACCTGATATTTTCAATATTGGGCTGGAAGTCGGTTATTTCCGATACAGTATAGGTCTCGATCTCCGCTCCCGCTGTCAGGGCGCAGGCGCGATAGAGCGAATATCCCGGCTCCGGTATGAAAATCCGTGAGTTTTTATCTAAAAGGCTCATGATGGTCATGAATGATCCCGGGGTATTTCCGGTGGTTAAAAGCATTTCATGCTCAGGGTCGAGTGAGATATCATAGTCATTCTTGATCCAGTCGGCAATCTTCCGTTTCAGGCGCAGCTCGAAATCAGCCAGACGAGAGGCATCCCCCCAAATCTCGGATTGATCGATCCGCAAANNCCCAGGTCGATTATTTTGATATTGCGCTTCTCGACCCGACGGGACAGCCCCTTAAACTGCGCGCCCAGAGGCTCCGGCAGTTTGAACAGGGTCTCCGACGGTTCGACTATGACTTTCTTCTTCATAAGCCCCTAATATACATATCAAGATTCGGATTTGTCAAAATATACCTGTCCCGTTCATGATTTATTTTGAGCATGCAATATGCTTTTTTAAAGTAATTATAAATATGTCACATTCCATCTAATCATATTGACTTTGATATATGCCTGCCATATTTTACTTCTATCACGGGTAAGTTAATATTTTCTTTGCAATAAATTCATAAACGGGGGCGAATGTCATGAATAAAGATATTCTGCCTGGTGATTCCGGGCGCGAAAGAGCGATTCAGGAGCTGTCGGCCCTGAACGAGATTGCCACAGCAATCAATGTCTCAATGTCGGTGGAGCAGATTTCAAACACGATTGTCAGCAAAGCCGCGCGGCAGGTTAATGCCGAACAGGGGGCCATCTTCCTTCTGGCTGATGAAAAAATGGTCGAGGCCGAATTCAAGACTTTTATCAGGAAAAGAGAGTCCAGCCAGCCGGGTGTGCCGATTCATCTCAACAACATGATAAAAGGCTGGATGATTCTCAATAAAAAGACGCTGCTTTGCAACGATCCAGAAAATGACGCCCGCTTCAGCCCCGAATCGTTCAAGGATTCGGGAGTGAGTTCGCTTCTGGCTACGCCGCTTCTGGAACGCGGTCATCTGATGGGGCTGCTGGTGATGTTCAACAAGAAAGCCCCGGGCGGATTTAGCGATGATGACGGCCGTTTTATGTATATTCTGGGGACTCAGGTTGCCAAGGTAATAGAGAACGCCAGGCTGTTCGAACGTGAAACCAGACTTTTGAAACGGGTGCATCACCAGAGGATGGACTCGCTGGCACGGCTTGTGGCCGGGGTGGCGCATGAGCTGAATAATCCGATCGGGGCAATCAACAGCTCGATGGCCACTCTTGGAAATATCTGCCGGGATTTTCAGGCACTCGTAAAAGACGGTTTTGATGAGCAAAATGGTATGGACGAGGAAGTAGCAAAGCGTCTCATCGCCCTGGAAGGCATTGTGACCGTGATTAAATCGGGCGGGGACAGGGTGGCGGGTATCGTCAACAAGCTGAAGAATTTCGCCAACCTGGATCAGCCAGAGCTGATGACGATAGACATTAATAAGAGTGTGGATGACTGCCTGGGGATTTTGGGACCGAAATACGAGGGCAGGATAGACATCGTCAAGGATTACGGCGATGTGCCGGATATTAGATGCTACGCTTCGCAGGTCAACCAGGTGCTCTTTCATGTCATCCTGAACGCCCTGGAGTCGATACCGCAGAAAGGCCGGGTTGAGATAAAGACCGTCAAATCCGATGGCGACCTGGAAATTGTTATCTCGGATTCCGGTATAGGTATACTGGAAAAGAATCTCGAGAAGATTTTCAATCCCGGATTCACTACCAAGGGTGTGGGGGTTGGTGTCGGTTTGGGACTGTCGATCTGCGCTTTGATTATGGAAAAGCACAACGGGAAGATAGAGGTCAGAAGCGAGCTGGGCAAGGGTACCTCGGTCTCGCTCAGAATCCCTTATTCAATCAGGAACGGACAAAACAAGGAATCATAAATCCAGCGGATGCTACACAGTTAATCTGCAGGAGGTTTTTCTATAAAGTCATCATAGGTTGTCAACAAAGTTAAATGAGCAGGGAGTAGATATGGGTGAGAAAGGAAAAAAAGACAAAGGCGGAAGAGAAAGCCGGAAAAAGGCTGAAAAGACCATCAAGGAAAAGCGAAAACAGAAAAGGGAGAAAAAGCAACAAAGGGAAAAAGGAATAACGGAGCAATAATTCAGACGTCCTGAAGTTGTGCGTGTAGCGGGGTCTTGAGCCCGACTCAGTCGGGATT
>JAABVY010000307.1:5440-5648 GCA_011777135.1 Candidatus Zixiibacteriota bacterium
TTTGCGGGAAAAAGTCATTGCCTGAGAATTAGAGAATTCCACTGCCGATGCAGTAGGGCACCCGATATCTATCCCTTCTTACGGAAAATCGTTCGTATCTTCTCGACCTCATCAGGTTTGAGGCGGTTCGGCTGGCCTAGAAGGCTGGCATAGAAATATATCAGCGCCTGATGTTCGCAGGTTTCGATTTTCAGATAGGCTTCCTCAA
>JAABVY010000360.1 GCA_011777135.1 Candidatus Zixiibacteriota bacterium
TCGAAATAGGCACGCCGTATAACTGCCGGTAAAGTCTCGACATGTTCAATATCTGTTGATCTGCTGATTCGGTCGATGCCCAATTATAACAATCCCTGTTTAATACATTTTAGCTGGACTGCTCCAGCGTCGAACCGTCATCCAGCCGGACTTTGATATTTCCGACCGGAACTTCTTCTTCTATTATCTGACCCTGATCGTCAGTCGATCCTTCACGGGTGGAACCATCCGGCAATGTTATTACATAGCCGGTATTAGCCACCGGATTGCCATCAGAATCAGTGAGGGTGGCCTCGAATACATCCACCACGGTCAGGACATCACTTTTGGTCTCCAGCGACCCTGATTTGGCCTTGAAAATAAACCTCGGTTTCGTACCCTCATCCTCTTCCTGAAATTCATAGGTCCAGACCGCCTCGGCCTGCGAATTTGCATCCACAGTGCCATCTATCGATGTTATTTCATCGCCGGATTCTTCCTTGAACAGTTTATAAATTTCGAATGTTATTGAATCGCCCTCGTCATGTGCCGGACATTCAACAAGCAGCCTGACCTCATCTCCGCAGTTGACCTGATCCACTTCCCAGTGAGCGTTGGTAAGCTGTTTAAAAATAATCTGGCTCTCGCCCTGGGGCAGATTATCCTTATGAATCTTGCCGTCGCTGCCGACTGACCCGGTGTAACGCGTACCGTCGGGAGCGATGATAATATAATCCAATCCGGCCACTGCCTCTTCGGCCGAATCCTGCAGGGTGACATCCAGGTAATGCTGTCTTTCTTCCTGTGCCTCTTCCGCCTGCTCCTCGGGCGGTGCAGGCGGACGTCCAAGTGAGTTCTTTTTGACATCAAATTTAGTGGAATAACCCGAGCCGGAAAATATGTGTGTGGCCCTGGTCACATAATAGGAGCCGGAAAACTTGTCCCCCAGACCCTCAAGATCGATAACAGTACCGGCCTTGATTGCCGGTTCCCCCAGAGCCTTTCCCTCACCGGTGATAAAATTCATTGAGAGCTTGTTGAAATGCGCTCGCGCCAATGCATCCGCTTCGGCCTGGCTGTGAATTGGTTTGGTCACTTTGAATGTCTTTGTCGATCCATGAGCCGCCTCGGCAATTTGCGTCGCGGTTTGCGCTCCACCCAAAGTGGTGTGTTCATCGCCTCCGCCGGCCCGGCCGACAATTTCCTTCTTGGACTTCGGATCCCATCCCCTGACTACAACTTCAGAAACCTGGTTAAAAGATGACAGCCGAGGCGAAAATGAAGCCAGTGATTCACCCCACTTCAGTGTGACATTCTGTGATTGATCCGACTGCGGCCTCCGAAAATACAGGTCATTGCCTTCGATATACATCTCATACATAATCCTCTGCGCCCGTTCCAGAAGGAATTCCAGGTTTGTCTGGTTTCTCTGAAAGACATAGGGATGAACCTCCGTGGTGGCATCTACATTCGGAGTCAGCCCCATCTCGCGTGCAATCTGGTTGGCGATATCCGAATCTTTCATTTCCACAAAAGAGCGGCTTTTCTTCTCACGCGACAGCCGGAAAGACTTATCATATCCCCTCACGGTCAGATACGCCGCGCCTCCCGGAGGATACTCCGGCTCCAATGAGACGATCTCGCAATCAGCCACCGTTATCAGTTGACTTTCCTGATAGCCCAGCTTAACCTCTACAGATTTCCCTATCGCCAGGTCATCGGAGTTGACCAGTTCCAGATCAAAATCGTAGAACCGGATTTCGAACATGTCCAGGATTTCCAGATTACTTTCCGCTTTAATGAAAAGCACCCTGGATTCGATTCTGGATTCCAGGGGCTGGCCGTCTACGAGTATCTTGAATGAAGGTGTCAGGAGCTGATTGTTCTGCTGCTCCTGATCTTGAGTTTGTGACTGGGGCATAAAAATTATTCAGTCGTGTATTTCTGTTTTGTGAATTTGGCTTCAATCGCTTCCTTTATGAAAGCAACTGCATCCTCAATGTCAATATAATTCGTACTGAGGATCATATCATAGTATTCAGGATCATCGATATCGCGCTTGAAATTACGCTTGATGAAATCCCGCCGCTCTTTGTCGTAGTCTTCAATCTGCTGACGGGCTTCCTCCTGCGAGAGTTTTTCATATTTCATCAGGTTTTGTTCCCGGACCGCTCTGGATGCCACCACACGCATATGAAAGCCCGTCTGAATTGTCAATATGAAATTCGAGCCGCGGCCAACCACCACTACTCCACCCAGACGGGAGAGCGTAATTATGGCGCGATAGAGATGTTTGAAATAATCGGAGGAATCGGAATATGGGCCTTTGAAAATGCCCTCCAGCCAGAGCTCGATCTGGTTGCGGTATTTCTCATCCAATGACTCTATCAGGCGCCGCCGCATTCCCGATGAATTGACAATATGTTCAATTATTTCCTTGTGCATCAGCTGATAGTCCAGTTCCTCAGCCAAACGCCCGGCCAGGTAGCTTCCCCGGCTTCCCCGCATACGGGACACTGTAATAATCCGCGGGGGAAGTTCGCGCTCGGCTTCGCCATTCTCACACTTCTCTTTCAAAAGCTCCCATTTGCGGATTTGACGATCTACTATTTGTTCAATTGATGGCATGGCACATCCTCCACTAATAAAATTACTATCATATAAGCCTCAATTCAACAAAAATCCTGTGAATCGGAAGGAAATAAATGCTGTCAAGTATAAGTAGTCGTTAAGGATGAGGTTTTGAGACAATTATTATCCTGGATATGAAAAATGTTCAGTTTTTGTACAAAATCCACAATATGGCTCAAAGCCATAAATAACAAGCGTTAGAGCCCCTGAAGGGCAATAGAGTCGTCTATAACTGTCGATATTCCTGACACTCATCTGTAGGTCACGCTTACGACTTTTTCCTAATTCTCTGCAGATCAACGACTTGAGTTTTGGCACACAGTTTGCATCTTTTTGCATAGAAAGATGCTAATTCTTAGTATGGAGGGCAATTATGAGAAGAATGACAATCTTACTAACCGGAGCATTATTGCTTCTGCTTGTCGGCAGCCTCTCTGCAGTGCAAACTCCGTCGTCCTTAATGCGGATGTCGGATCTGGCGAATCAGAGCGGTGCCCTGACTCCCTCTGAAAACAATGCAGAGGATTATCTCTCGGAATCAACTGCGCCGATGAGCATTCGCAGCGGGGGCAATTACGATTTCAACAGCAAGATATCTCACAAGCTGAAGATTGATGGCGGTAGATACGCCAGCGATGCTGACCACATTCCGATTCCATCTTCAGTACCGGAGCCAACCACTCTCATTCTAATTGGTCTGGGTCTTGCCGGAGCAGGCATTCTGCGAAGAAAGAAATAATATTCGTTCTGATCAATAAAAAAGGCAGCCTGAAAAAGCTGCCTTTTTTATTTTTATTCACTTCTATAAATTAAATTCCCGGCCTGAAAATCAGACCATCTCCGGAAGCATCTATCACCACTTTATCGCCGGATTTCAAATTGCCTTTTATAATCTCTTTGGAAATATGGTTTACCACCTCTCGATGCAGGAGACGCCTCAATGGCCTCGCCCCATAGGATGGATCATATCCCGCCTCGCCCAGGTAATCTATAGCCTTATCGGTCAATTCCGCATCGATCTTCTGATCATGCAGACGTTTCCGGATTATCTCGAACTGAATCTTGACAATCTGTTTCAAATGGTCCTTGTTCAACGGCTCGAATACCAGTATCTCGTCAATTCTATTCAAAAATTCGGGACGAAGATTGCGCTCCAGAAGATCAATCGCCTTTCTCTTCATGCGAGAATAAACCACCTCGAATCC
>JAABVY010000163.1 GCA_011777135.1 Candidatus Zixiibacteriota bacterium
ACGATATCGATATTACTGGGGTCAATGGAATGGTCTATCTGGACGGTGACGTCACCACTTCATTTGAGAAGAACCATGCCGCCCAGGTTGCCTGGCATGTAAATGGTGTTGTCGATATTGTCAATATGATTGACTACGAGCATACCTGGACTCATAAGAACGATTGGGAAATTCAGAAGGATGTTATGAATCAGCTGTACTGGAGTCCATTTGTCGACCTCGATGATGTCCATGTTACCGTTGAAAACGGCGTGGTTATTCTGGATGGTACGGTTGACACCTGGGTAGAGCGTACAACTGCAGGAAGAAATGCATTCGAGGCAGGAGCCAAGGATGTCTGGAATAAAATCGAGGTTCGCTACAATGGCCCCTATACTCTTCTGCCAGAAGAGGAAGAATAGCATAATGATATATCTTTGTATTCTAAGGTAAGAAGGATTTTAAAATAAAGCAGGTGGCCTCCGGGGCCATCTGCAAATACAAAATCCATTTTTGACGGAGGCATTAAAATGATTATAGGAGAATTGATTACAGCATTGATAATTGCAGTGCTGCTCAGCCTGCTGCTGGCTGCGGCCTTTGGCTGGGAGAGGCCCGGCAGACCGGGTTTATTGCCGTCATTGGTATTCTTATTCTTTATAATTTTTATAACAACGTGGGCGGTCGGTGGCTGGATGTCTGCTTTCGGCCCGGAAATTTTGGGAGTGTACTGGCTGCCATTTCTTTTTATAGGTTTGGTCGTAGCCCTTATTCTTGCTGCAGCTGTGCCACCCCGGAGACCCAGGAGCGCCCGTGAAGCAGTCAGGCAGGCCGAAACGGCGTCAGAAGCCCAGGCGGCTCTGGGAGCCTTTTTCTGGATACTGTTTGTTGGCCTGATTGTGCTCCTGGCCGTTCGCTACACGGCTTAAAAAAATCATTTGATGGGAGTTGAGAGTAATGCTAAGAAGAGTAAAAGAACTACTTGGATATGAGATCGAGGCCAGTGATGGTAAGTTCGGCAAGGTTGATGACTTTCTCTTCGATGACGAAGGCTGGACCATCCGCTATCTGGTGATCGATACCGGCAAATGGCTGCCTGGGAGGAAAGTGCTGATCTCACCCCTCTCCCTGGGCAAACCGGATTGGACCGGACGGGTCTTTCCGGTCGAGCTGACAAAACAGCAAATCGAGGACAGCCCCCCCATGGAGAAGGATGAACCGGTATCCCGCCAGCATGAAGAGAGGCTGAGCGAATACTATAATCTTATGCCGTACTGGACCGGAGGGGTTATGGGAGGTACCCATGCCTCTCCTGTGAATGTCGGCGATCAATCGGGAACCTCGAGACGCCAGAAACAAAGCGGAACCGGAATCACAAAGGAGTCGGACAAGGTTCAAGGGGATCCACATCTAAGAAGCTGCGATGAGGTCCTGGATTACAGGATCAAGTCCAAAGACAATAAGATTGGACATGTGGAAGACTATATTGTGGACGATGATAACTGGCTGATAAGGTATCTGGCGATCGATACCAGAAATTGGCTGCCGGGCCGGAAGGTACTGGTGGCGGTGCCCTGGATCGAGGATGTCAACTGGGGCGAAACAGAAGTCAGCGTCGATATGACCAAGGAAGAAATAAAGAACAGTCCTGAATATGATCCCTCCAAGGCGGTCAATCGGCAGTATGAGGAGACTCTCTACGATTTTTACGGGCGACCTAAATACTGGTAATTCATGTTGATTATAGATATTTAATACAGCTTTGAAAGGATGATTAACGTGTCAAAAAGAGAAGAATTCCTGGATCAGATGGAGGCTCAGCTTAATGTCTGGCGCACTCAGATTTCTCAATTTGATGCAAAGGCAGAAAAGGAGACCGAGAAGAAAAAAGAGGAAATGAAGAAGAAAATCGGTAATCTTCAAAATCAGATTAATGAGTTTGAGGATCGCATGGAGGCGATCAGGCAAACTAATCAGGAGGCCTGGGAAGATTTAAAAGAGGGTGCGGAGAAGGCCTGGAGTAAGCTGAGCAAGTCATTTTCCAGTTTAGTTTCAGCTTTTTATTAAGATATGAATTATGAAAAAAAGGGTTAAATATCTGCTGGCTGAGATGAATTATAAACTCCGCTGCCGGTAAATATCAAGGGGCTTATAGAGCAAAAGGAAGGAGCTAATAATGGCTGACATGATGAGAGCCTTTGTAATGAAATCGATCGGCGAGGTTGGATTTATGGAGAAACCAGTACCGGATGAACCGGGTGCGAATGGTGCCGTAATTAAGACAATCCGTGCATTGGTCTGTACATCGGATACACATACTGTCTCCGGGGCCATTGGAGAAAGAGAAGATCTGACTCTGGGACATGAGGCTGTCGGGTTTGTGGATAAGCTCGGACGTGAAGTAGAACACGTGCGTGAGGGGGATCGTGTGGCCGTCAATGCAATCACCCCATGCTATAAGTGCGAAAATTGTCTGCGCGGCTATACCTCGCAGTGTACAGAGATGCTGGGCGGATGGAAATTTGCCAACCTCAAGGACGGCGTTTTTGCCGAGTATTCTCATGTCAATGACGCCCAGGCAAATCTTGCTCCTATCCGGGAAGCAGTGTCGGATGACGCCGCAGTTTATACGACCGATATGATGTCCACCGGTTTTGTAGGCGCAGAGCATGCCAATATTCCAATAGGCGGTTCAGTCGCAATATTTGCGCAGGGACCGGTTGGGTTGATGGCAACTGTGGGTGCAAAACTGCGCGGAGCAGGCCTTATTATTGCGGTTGAAACGGTACCCAACAGAAAAGAACTGGCAAAGAACTATGGTGCGGATATAGTTGTTGATTTCAAGGATCAGGATGCTGTCAAAACCATTCTGGAAATAACCGAAGGAAGAGGAGTAGATTCTGCCATAGAATCGCTGGGCGCTCAGAAGACCTTTGAAGATTGTGTCAAGGTCACGCGTCCTGGCGGAACGATCTCCAATATAGGCTATCATGGAAAGGGAGATTATGTGGAAATTCCTCGACAGGAGTGGGGTGTCGGTATGAGTGATAAAACCATCAGAACAGCCCTCTGTCCGGGCGGAAAGGAGCGCATGGAGCGCCTGCTGCGCCTGATCGAGATGGACAAGGTCGATCCGACGGCTATGACTACCCATACTTTCAAATTCGAGGATCTGGAAAAGGCTTTTCATATTATGGAAACCAAAGAGGAAGATGTTATCAAACCCTTGATAGAATTTGATTAATAAATATAATCTCTAGCCATTTTTTCAAAAGGAGGACTCGATGTCGGTAGTAAAAGTAATTGAAGTATTGTCGCAATCTGATAAGGGTTGGGAAGAGGCGGCCCAGGAGGCTATTAATCAGGCCTCAAAGACAGTCAGAAATATCCAGTCTGTGTATATCAAGGAAATGCAGGCCATGGTTGAGAACAACAAGATTGTCAGCTACCGTGTAAACGCCAAGATATCATTCCTGATAGGCGAACAATAAAGACTGAAAATCTCTGACGAGATTATTGAATTGGTGAGGGAGATATATGAATAGCTATATCTCCTTCATCATATAATTCCAGACAGGATTATAAATCATGGTTGATCAGGAAAAGATCGTCACGATAACATTGAATCCATCAATCGATATCAATACTCAGACTGATAAGGTCACTTCCGAGAAGAAATTGCGCTGTGAAAAGCCCCGGTACGAGCCGGGCGGCGGCGGGATTAATGTTTCAAGAGCAATCAAGAAACTGGAGGGAGAATCAATTGCCATGTTCTCCTCCGGAGGGACAAATGGTGAAATGCTGAAACAGCTTCTCGAAAACGAAGATATCGATTTGATGCCAATTGAAATCGACGCAATGACCCGTGAAAATCTTACGGTCTATGAGAACTCCAGCAGCGAGCAATATCGTTTTGTAATGCCCGGACCAGAAATTCAAGAAGCAGAATGGAAAAAATATTTAGAAGAACTGAGAAATATGGGGGAAAGGCTTGGTTATATCGTAATCAGCGGGAGTCTCCCCCCGGGAGTGCCGGATGATTTTTACGCCCGGATCGCGGAT
>JAABVY010000078.1:0-1724 GCA_011777135.1 Candidatus Zixiibacteriota bacterium
TCATATGTGCGCAGCGTACGTCCTCGTGCGCCGCGTATGTCAGGTCACAACAGGAGATTCACCCTGCACAAATGTTATTCTAAAGTGTTTCAACAGTAATATTATTATTAGTGTAAATACAGATCTCAGCCGCAATCTCCAGCGCCTTGCGTGCAATATTGTCCGCATTCATCCTGGTATTCTTCATCAAGGCTCTGGCTGCCGCCAGAGCATAGGGTCCGCCGGAACCGATTGCCACTATACCATCATCCGGCTCGATCACATCGCCATCACCGGATATTACCAGCGCGTGTGTTTTATTCAGGGCCACCAGCAAAGCCTCAAGACGGCGCAGGTACTTGTCCGTGCGCCATTCCTTAGCAAGCTCGACTGCAGCGCGCGGGAGATTCCCGCCGAATTCTTCTATCTTTCCCTCAAAACGTCCAAATAGTGTAAACGCATCTGCGGCTGTGCCGGCAAAACCGGCCAGGATGTTGTCGTCGTCCAGCTTGCGGATTTTGTTGGCAGTTCTCTTCATAATAGTATCTTCCAAGGTCACCTGGCCATCCCCTGCAATAGCGGCCTTGCCATTATGCAGAATGCCCAAAATTGTGGTCGCATGATATATCATAAAAGCTCCTTTTATGCTCGCGGATGAGATTTCTTGTAAACCTTCTTCAGGCGCTCAAGTGAGACATGAGTGTAAATCTGGGTGGTCGACAAAGAAGCGTGACCCAGGAGTTCTTTCACTGCCGAGAGATCTGCCCCTCCATCAAGCAGGTGAGTTGCGAATGCATGTCTGAATGAGTGCGGTGAAAAATTCTTCATCAGTCCCGAGGCGCTGGAGTACTTGCGCACAATTCGAGCAATCGAACGGGCTGTCAGCCTTTTGCCCTGCTGATTCAGGAATATCGCATCGGGATCATATCTATCAAATTCCTTGTCACGTTTATCAAGATATTCTTTCAGGCTATGCAGAGCAATTCGTCCAATCGGCACCACTCGCTCTTTATTGCCCTTGCCGATGACGCGCAGCATACCGGCATTGAGATCAAGACTTGATGCGGAAAGTCCCGCCAACTCGGCCAGACGCATGCCGGTTGAATAGAACAGCTCCATAACAGCGCGATCACGTTTCTCCTGCAAGCTATCCCCGGTTGGCAAATCCAGTATTTCGGCAATCTGATCACGCGAGGCCACTCCCGGCAAGGGCTTGGAATACTTGACGCGCTTAATACGAGGACCCCAATCACTTTTCAGAATCTTGGTCTGATGAAGAAACTTAAGATAGCTTTTCAAGGCGGACTGCATGCGTGCGATTGATCTGTTGCTGATTTCACGTGAACGCAGAAACTGCAGAAACAGCCTGAAATTGTCACTGAATTCCTTATCGAGCCTGGATTGAGAGAGATTCAGTTGCCTGAAAAAATTTTGGAAAGAAGATATGTCTTTGGTATATGCGATCAGGGTCTGCGGGGAATAATTTTTTTCGCTTTTGAGGTATTCGATAAACTGCTGGAGATGTTTTTTACTTAACGGCATTTTCCAGCCTTTCGGCCGTTTCCTTTTCCTCTACTTTCTCAACAAAGTTACACTCTGGACATTTAAAATGCAAGCCGTCTTTTTTGGTATTTTTCTCGAGCATGAAATAATGGCCGCAGGAGGGGCATTCCTTATTGACCGGCTTGTTCCAGACGGCATAGTCGCATTTAGGATATCTGGAACATCCATAGAATATTTTACCG
>JAABVY010000078.1:1738-3023 GCA_011777135.1 Candidatus Zixiibacteriota bacterium
TTTTACACCGGTCGAGACAGCCTCGGTATAATCGCACTCAGGATAAGTGCTGCAGGCGATGAAGCGCCCGAAACGGCCGCTTCTTATGACAAGCTTATTGCCGCATTTGGGGCAATCGCGATCAAGCTCCTCGATACCATTTTCACCATTAAGCGGTTTGGTGTTCTTGCATTCCGGATAGGCACTGCAGGCCAGGAATTTGCCGTTGCGTCCCCATTTAACAACCATAGGTGATCCGCATTTTTCGCAGACCTCATCAGTTTCCTCCTGCGTCTGCGCCTTGATCTCCTTCAGCTTGGGAGCGATCTCATCCAGCGTCTTTGAAAGCGGGGCGTAGAACTCCCTGAGCACATCGACCCAGTTATCCTTGCCTTCTTCTATCTTATCCAGCTCATTTTCCATATGAGCGGTAAATTCTATATTAAAAATATGCGGGAAGTATTCTCTCAATATGCCATTCACAGTCCGTCCCAGTTCAGTCGGAACAAGGGCTCTTTTCTCGGAATCAACATATTTTCTGTTCTTCAGGGTATATATGATCTGGGCATAGGTTGACGGACGTCCGATACCATTCTGCTCCAGTTCGCGAACCAGGCTGGCCTCGGAGAATCTGGGCGGCGGTTTCGTGAAATGCTGTGTCGGGAGAAGATCCTGCAGCTTCACCTTTTCGCCCTCATTCAGTTCCGGAAGAACCTGGGGCTCATCCTCGCCATTCTCCTTACCCTTCCCATTGCCATTGATTGCCTTATAAACTTTAAGAAACCCGTCAAATGCAAGTTGCGATGTGCTTGCCCGGAAAAGATATTTTCCAGCTTCGATATCGACAGAGATATTATCATAAATCGCCGGCACCATCTGAGAGGCAACGAACCTGGAATAAATAAGACTATAAAGACGATACTGGTCGCGGGTCAAAAACTCCTTAATTTCATCGGGATGATACTCGAGCGATGTTGGACGGATTGCCTCATGCGCTTCCTGGGAGGATTTCCTCGATTTATATACCCGGGGTGAATCCGGAAGATATTTTTCACCGAAGCGCTCTTTAATAAAGACTCTCGCCTGTCCTAAGGCTTCATTGGATATCCGCACAGAATCTGTACGCATATAAGTTATCAGACCGACCGACCCGGATTTGCCCAGATCGATGCCCTCGTAAAGCTGCTGGGCCAAAAACATGGTCTTCTGAGGAGCAAATCTGAGACGGTTGGAAGCATCCTGCTGCATGGTTGAAGTAATAAACGGCGGATATGGATTTCTCTGCTTCTTCTCTTTCTTGATGGCG
>JAABVY010000165.1 GCA_011777135.1 Candidatus Zixiibacteriota bacterium
CCGGAAAAGACTTTCCTTGTCTATAAATATTGCCCGCACCACACCTTCATCAAATCCCGCACGTTCGGCAATTGACTTCAAAGAAGTGGCTTTGATTCCTTTTTCAGTAAATTCCCGGATAGCGGCGACCATTATCTTCTTTCTTTCTTCTTCCATGCCAGTAATCTAATTCATTAATGATAATTAGCCAGAAAAAAAGCCCCGCGCTAAGCGGGGCTTGAAAAAAATACTTTCTATTTATTTAACAGTCGGGAAAACCATCGCCATCAGGATCGCACGGAGTATTCCCGCCCTGGAAGACATAGACGATGATATAAACAGCATCAGTGAGATTTATGATAGAATCACAATTGACATCTGCAGACTCGAACGTTGAAGGCGGCGGACCCTCCAGGAAAATATAGTTCAGGAGATATATTGCGTCCGCTACATTAATCTCACTATCAAGATTGATATTACCGCAAGAAGGCACCTCGGGAACTTCAAACGTGAATATATCGTCCACAGAATTGGGGACAGTCGAGTTGAATCTGACGATCGTCCCATAATCCGGATGATTCAGGGAGCCGGAATAATCATTGAAGACCACACGTCCCAGATGGAAATCATCCGGCCAGACATAACCCGCATTTCCTGCATTTTGAGGCAATGGCTCGGCGGGGTATTCCGTTTCGGCAATGTATATTCTGTCCCCCCAGCTCCAGCCGCCGGAAGCATCATCATCAATAATGAAGAAGAAGTCTCTTCTGTCAGGAGCGGGACTGTCACCATCGTAGTGCCAGACCTCAAAAGGCGCCCTGCTGGGCCATTTCTCATCTGTAAGCCAGTCGTAGTATTCACTTCCAGTTTCGGTAAACCTGAATTCCCATGCCTCCCATCCTATAAAGCCGAAACGGTTAAATCTGGCCCTTGCCTCATCGCTACTGCCACCGATATCCGAGGAAACATAATAGTCTCCGGTTGAATTAAGCGACCAGAAGACATTGTCAGGAGGATCGACGGGTCCAAAGGCGCTGTAAGTTTCGATAACACCTCCCCCATAATCATTGGCTGGAGGCGCAATTCCGGGCTCGGGCCCGATCACACGCACCATGATACCGTCCACGATCTCATAATCATAACCGCCGCCTTGATTGGTCTGATTGAGGAGCAGTGTCATGAAGTC
>JAABVY010000272.1:0-285 GCA_011777135.1 Candidatus Zixiibacteriota bacterium
TCGTATGGTGATCCGGATGATATATTCTGGCGTTCCACTTAGTCCTCCTCTGATATTAAATTCACCTATTTGCTAGTCCTATCATCTCGATTTGCGAGAGCGATGCTGTGACAGCATGTTCTACCCTTAAGATCCAGCGGCCAAGAGTGCATTTTTGAAAACCGTGATTCTGCATCATCTCGATCTCAAACGGCACCCATCCTCCCTCCGGCCCGATAGCAAGAAGAATTCTTCCAGAGCTGCCATCATAGAGATCACCGATAATCCGATCAGATTGCGGATCAG
>JAABVY010000272.1:333-2600 GCA_011777135.1 Candidatus Zixiibacteriota bacterium
TTCAAAAAAGGGCTTGAATCTGTCATGGATTTCGACTAACGGAAGCCGTGTATGCTTTCCCTGGCTGAGGCCTTCAATTAGAAACGGAACATAATTACCCGGATGAAGCAGGGGAGAATGAAAATAGCTTTTTTCAACCCGATTGGCGCGAATCAAATAGAGTCTTCGGACCGCCATCGTTCCACAGATCAGGAGGATCTTCTTCATTGTCTGCGGACGGGGGAGGGCACAGATCAGGTCAATCTGAGGGAGTAATGACGTGTAGTCTCTTTCCTCCAATTTNNCGATTTGAATCAATTTCGGTTATAGTTCCACTGCCCTGCCCATCGTTCAGGATGCCGATTTCAATTGAATCGCCTTCAGAGAGTCTAAGTACGCTGCGGATATGTTCTGCCCGGTGGTCCTCCAGAACATAGTTCTCTGCGTCAACCCTGTCTTTCTCTGTGAGTATGATCAGATTCATAAAGTTGAAATAAGATCAATCATCCAGGCAAAGTCAATCAATGATTATAATCCGCTTTTGCAGCGGATCTTCCTGCCAGCCATCCTGTGGAGAATGCTTCCTGAAGGTTGTAGCCTCCTGTATCGCCGTCCAGATCAAGAACTTCACCGCAAAAATAAAGGTCTTTAATTAGACGAGATTCCATTGTGCGCGGATTTACTTCCTTCAGGCCGACACCGCCGGCAGTTATGATGGCTTCGTCGTATGACCTATGTCCGCTTATATATAGGCGAAAATCTTTCATCCACAGGCGCATGCGTTTTCTTTCTTCTGATGAAATTTGATGGGCGCTTTTTTCGGGCGGAATCTGGACCGACTCCATACAGGTTGGAATCAATTGCATGGGAAGCAGCTCTTTGAGCAGATTATTGAAATGCATCTTGCCATGCTGATCGATCTCACGCAATAGGCGTGCATCGAGCTTATTATGATCCAGTGCCGGTTTAAGATCGATGGAGATTTCCACATCCCTGCCATGATCCAGCGCATCCACAGCAATGCGGCTCAGGGTTAATATAATCGGGCCATCCAGGCCAAAATCTGTGAATTCCATCTCCCCAAATTCCTGTGCGGTTTTTCTGCCATCGATATATAGAGCGGCATTTACATTTTTAAGCCTGAGTCCCACCAGATGCTTTGGAAAATTCTCCCTGGTTTCAAGTGGTACCAGAGAAGGACGAGTGGTCACAATCGTATGTCCAACCGACTCTGCCAGGCGATATCCATCTCCGGTCGAACCTGTCAGGGGATAGGACAGCCCGCCGGTTGCAATTATGATCGCTTCTGCTTCTATTGCTCGTTTTACATCTGTGACTGCGCCCGTGATTCTTTCGTCGGAGGTTATCAATTTATTGATTGATGTTTCGGTATGCAGCCTGACATTTAATCTGCTAATCCATTTCAGGAGGGCATCGGCTACATCCTGAGCCCTGTCATTCTCGGGAAACACTCTGCCGCCTCTTTCTATCTTTGTGGCGAGTCCTATCTCATTGAAAAAACCAATCAAATCGGACGAGAAGAAACGCGCAAAGGCCTGCCGCAGGAATTTGCCATTTCTGCCGAAATGCTTGATGAATTCCGAGACCTCGGCTATATTCGTGAGGTTGCAGCGCCCCTTGCCTGTAATTCGCAGTTTCCGTCCGGGCATTTTTTTCTTTTCCAGCAGCATAACATCCGCGCCTTCAATCGCCGCCTGCCCGGCCGCCATAAGCCCTGAGGCTCCGGCTCCGATTACAATTATTCTCCTCTTGATAATTTCTCCTTATCCCATCCAATAAGCTCGCATTCAATAAGCTTGTTTATTTATGAATGTCAACAGCTATGAGTTTGGATCCCGTGAATTCAATGTTCCCGGCAATTAAACTCATCAGGCAATTCTGAAATGGAACCCATGCAAAGCGTTTTTTGTTTAACGAATGGGCAGGCATATTTTATGGATTTGTGACTATTTTATTTTGATATAAGAGCGTATCGGTTGAGGAAACTATGAGATCTAAGATTCAAAGGACAATATTTGCGATTCTGATTCTTGCACTAAGCGGACTGGTAATATATCAGTCTTCCATTAGTAGTCTGAAAGGTCAAGTTGAGGAAAGAACAGTTGATAAACAGAAAAATACCCTGAAGGAAGGAAGCAACATGGCAGATAAATCCGTAAAGTCAGATGACAAGCTAAAGGAAGTTCTGACTCCGCTGCAGTATGAGGTGACCCAGAAAAAAGGAACCGAGAGACCATTCAGCGGAGAATATAATGACTTCTATGAAG
>JAABVY010000276.1:0-1682 GCA_011777135.1 Candidatus Zixiibacteriota bacterium
CTGACATTAACCCGCATTTTGCTTGCGCCTGTTTTCATGCTCTTTTTTCTGATCGAGGGTGTCTGGCCCCGGCTCGTGGCTCTGATCATCTTCATCGTTGCCGCTGTTACGGACATTATGGACGGCTGGATTGCCCGGAAATATAACATTACCACGGGCTTCGGGAAATTCATGGACCCGCTGGCGGATAAAATCCTGGCATCGATAGCGCTGATCGCTTTTGTGATGCTGGATTACGCCAAAGCCTGGATGATTCTTCCTATTATTATCAGGGAGTTTTTTATTATGGGTCTGCGCTCGCTGGCGGCCTATAAGGGAATGGTGATCACACCGACATGGTGGGCCAAGCTCAAAACCTTTTTGCAGATGGTTTCGATCGGGTTGATCCTGCTTTTTGTCAATCTGCAGACCTTCGTCCCGGCTATAGGTGAGCAGTGGGGCCTGCTAAACGATTCAAGGGCATATATGTTTATCGACGGGATTTTATTTGTGACGATGGTGATTACTGTCGCAACAGGGATTGATTATATCGTTAAATATTTTTACCTTCTGAAAAACGTCTTGAGATAAAGAATGACATTTGTTATAAAACTTCTGGCCACAGGATTCGGATTTGGATATCTGAAGCCGTTCCCGGGAACCTGGGGAACCATCCCGGGGATAATCATTTGCTATCTGCTATTCCCGTTGGGTCTGGCTTACCAGTTTGCGGCCGTGGGAATTCTCTTTTTCCTATCGGTCTGGGTATCATCCGCAGGAGAAAAACACTTCGGGCACGACAGCAAGAAGATCGTCATTGATGAGATAGCGGGAATTGCTTTAACCATGTTCCTGGTGCCCAATCCACATGACTGGAGATATTATTTGATCGGCTTCATTCTATTTCGTATATTTGACGTCGCAAAAATAGAACCGGAGGCATCGGCTGAAAAGCTTCCCCGGGGATGGGGAGTCACCATGGATGATATTGCCGCCGGCCTGTATGCCTGGATAACGTTGCAGCTTCTGGCTAATTTTCTCATCAAATTATGATTACTGAAATTATTACAATCGGAAACGAGATATTATTAGGTCAGACCTTGGATTCCAATGCCGCCTATATTGCAGATAAGCTAACCGAGGTTGGCGCGGATGTCCGGAGGATTACTACCATCGGCGACGGCAATGAGGATATTGTCGACATACTGAAGGAAGCTATGGACCGCGCTGATTTGATTATCACCACCGGCGGTCTGGGGCCGACCGAAGACGATCTTACCAAATATGCTATTTGCGAGGTCTTTGACCGGAAACTGGTCTATCATCAGGATATTCTCGACCTGATTAAGGATCGTTACTCACGGCGGGGCATGATTATTCCGGAATTTGTAAAGACCCAGGCGGATCAGCCGGAGGGCGCTGCATTGCTGGAGAATCCGATTGGCTCGGCAGTAGGAATTGTAATCGAGAAGGATAAAAAGAGAATAATTTCGCTCCCGGGAGTGCCCTCTGAGATGCGCGCAATGATCGATCAGTCAGTGATCCCTTATCTCAAAAAACTCGAACATAGTTTTAATATCATCTTTCGCAATATCCAGACTTTCGGGACATTCGAATCATATATTGCAGATATGATCCAGAAGAACAAGTTCATCCATGAGGGCTGCGAGCTGGCCTATCTTCCCTCGCTCAAGGGGGTAATA
>JAABVY010000276.1:1763-1942 GCA_011777135.1 Candidatus Zixiibacteriota bacterium
GATTTGATTGAGGTCACCACTGATCTCCTGAAAGAAATGAAGATGACTGTTGCAACTGCGGAATCATGCACCGGCGGTATGATCGCTGCCGCTCTGACTGATATTTCCGGATCATCCGAATATTTCCTCCAGGGGGCAGTGACATATTCCAATGAAGCTAAGACCGATGTCCTTGATGT
>JAABVY010000096.1 GCA_011777135.1 Candidatus Zixiibacteriota bacterium
CTCGGCCGTGCTTCTAATGTTCACCCAGAATTCATTGCCGTCAACACCTCTGAGCTTGAGCTCGCATGATTGACCCTCGCCGCTTTCTACAATCTCGTCGCAATGAGTGTGGAATATGTCCCTGTAATCCGGTGCAACATAACTCATAAATCTCTGATTTTTCAGTCCGCTTTTTTCGATGCCCACCAGATAGCAGAAAGCCAGGTTGGATTCCATAATCATGCAGTCCTTATTCATCGTAACATAACCCACCGGCGCCAGGTCGTAGAGCTCGAAATATTTTTCACGGGATTCGGCCAGTTCCTGCTGCTGTTCTCTAAGCTCCTCAGCCTGGATTTCCAGGTCCTTTTGATAGCTTTGAAGCTCCCGGACAAGCTGTTCAATATCCTCTGTCGTATGATTTCCCGGATTTATCCCAATTGATTCCATTAGTTTCTTTGCCTTTAGCTGCGGAGTTTGAGATCGCGTCTTTTTTTGCTTATGGGTCAAATTATCTCCCCTGATTTGTATTTATCCCGATTCATAAACCTTTTACAAAATTGACAACAATCCATATCGGACCCGGTAATGACGATTCAATCCTTATAATGGTTTCTCAGAGATGATTGCGATATCCTTTCTCCAAATTCAAATGGTGCTTAACCAGCAAGATTGTCCCGGCCCGCCTTTGAAAAATGTTAACTAACTGATTTACTTCCGATTAGCCCAAATCGGGTAAACTCCCTCGCCAAAAGATAACATGCAAATCCAGATTACGCAACCAGAAATGGTGATTTATTTTTCGGCAGATAGTCGCCATTTCATGTAGGGAAGAATCCGGAGCGGAGTGATTTTGCCTATCTTTATAATACCAAGAAATCAACATTGGCAGAACCACTAAAGGATTCTGCCCCACTATTTTTATGAGTTTTCTAATCCCTGATGTTCTTTAACGTCTCCGTGACCTTCTTGACCGCCTTCTGCTTTTTGATCTTCTTCGTTTTGGCTTTCGGCGATTTGACTGCACCCTCTTTCCGGGCCTTCTTGCGCACAATTTTCATAAGCTCAATTTCATATTCGTTCCGGAACTTACCCGGATCGAATTTGCGTGTGGCCCTGCGAATATGGCCGGAAAGCTCATCCAGCTCATCATGGCTCACCCGCGTTTTCCCGGGAGTAATGTCTTCCGCCGACACCCGCTGGCGTTCGAAATGCAGGGTGATAAGGCATAAAGCCTCGTCGACAGCCAGAATCGCGACCAGATGCTCCCGTGCTTTCATGACAAATTTGGCAATACCGGCCTGCCCTGTTTCTGCAAGCGCCTGTACCAGCAAAGTATAGGGACGTTCCGAACCTTCATCGGGAACTAGATAATACGGCCGGTTGAAATATATCGGATCGATATCATCTATATCCACAAAGCGGTCGATCTCTATCGACCTGCTGCGCTCCGGTGCCAGGGACTCCAGCTCCGAATCTGTAATTATAACATAATCATCCTTGCCGACTTGAAATCCGCGCGCCTGCTGACGTGACGATACCACCTTGTCATCCTTCGAGCAGACATATTTCCGCTCCAGAGGGGCATTGTCCTTCTTGTGCAGCATCTGGAACGACACTTGCCCGCTTTCAACAGCAGGGGAGAGCTGGACCGGAAGTGTCACCAGTCCGAATGTCAATGTTCCCGACCATAGATAAGACGGCATCAGTTAATTTCTCCAGTTGTCATTGCCGGGCCTCCTGCAGGCTCTTCTCCAGCATTTTCTGCAGTTCGCTGGGCTTCGTCGGCTTCCTGCGTTTAGCCCGCTTCTTCTTCGGCTTCTTGCCTTTTGCCTTTTGCTCGATAAAGTGCATCAGCTCCTGCTGGTATTCATTGCGATATTCGGAGGGATCGAAATCGTCATGCATCTCTCTGATCAACGATTTTGCCGATTGCAATTCTTTCTTCTTGACCTTGCGCTTTTTCAGCTTGAGCCTGTTGACCGGAAATATCTCGTGTTCATGGCGCATGGTTACCAGGAGCAGCGTGTCATCCACAGCTTTCAATGCACCGTAATACGACCGCCCGCGCATGCTCCAGGTGCAGAGCGCGATTCGCCCGGTTTCATTGAGAGCCCGGGCGATCATGGCATATTTATTTTTCCCGCTTTCCGGCCCGAGATAATAGGGACGGTTGTACATGCGCGGGTCGATTTCCTCTTCCTTAATGAAATGCCTGACCTCAATCTTTCTTTCGGTATCGACCTGAGCCTCGTCCATTTCCTCGGGCTCCAGCACCACATACTGGCCTTTTGTTACCTGGAAGCCTCTTACCTGATC
>JAABVY010000008.1:0-194 GCA_011777135.1 Candidatus Zixiibacteriota bacterium
ATAGATCTTCGCCGACAATAGTCCTAACCTCGCCATCGGGATCTATATCTGCTGATCTTATGGAGCTGATTTCGCTGTCTGCAAAATATAGTTTCTTGCCGCCAGTTGTTATTCCGCTTGGCTGTGCCAGCGCAGCCTCTGCAAGCGGACCATCTATACGAGCCTCACGAGCCGAGCCCGCAAATGGTCTGGCT
>JAABVY010000008.1:222-7852 GCA_011777135.1 Candidatus Zixiibacteriota bacterium
GCTGATGTGATCCCGCCATGGCGATATATAGTTTGTCTCCGATCCTGACCAGGTCCCAGGGAGAATTCAGGCAGACATCGGTGCCAGCGCCGGGAATATTGTAACGGTCGGCCTGCTCCCCACACCCAAGAATCGTTTCCACAGTTCTACTTTTCAGGTCAGCCTTGCGAATGAGGTGATTTTCGGTGTCTGCGATATAGATTATATCGCCATCCATATATGTCCCCTGGGGACGGTTGAATTCCGCTTCCTCGAACGATCCGTCGGCCTGGCCGTTATTGCCGGAGCCGATGACCTCAAGGATCTTTCCGTCAGGATCAGTGATTATGATTCTATCATTATTTGAGTCGGTGATGATCAGCCGTCCCGATGCCATATCGGCCTTTACCTTCCCAGGGAAAGAAAGCAGTGTGTTGGGCATGTCCGCTTTTTCCAGGTCGAGATTCAATGGTCCCGGCTCCAGTTCGCCGCGTGCCGCAAAGTAGTCGACAGCTTCTCCTATGATCTTATCGAAGGGTTCATAAATCCCCTCGCCGGAATGTACCCCGATAATCTTGCTTTTGGGATTGATCAGCACGAATGAGGGCCATGCACTCACGCCGTATTGCCTCCAAATCCTGAAATCCCTGTCGTTAACAACCGGATGTTCGATCCCATAGCGAAGTATTGCCTGACGAATTGCCTCAGTGCCTTTTTCGTTGGTGAATTTGGCGGAATGAACTCCTATGACGACCAGTTCCTTAGCATATTTTTCTTCGAGTTTTTTCAAATCGGGGATGACATGCATGCAGTTGATGCAGCAGAATGTCCAGAAATCAAGAAGCACTATCTTGCCCCGGAATTCCTTTAGTGATAACGGCCTGTTCGTATTCAGCCAATCCATCCCCTCGGGAAAATCCGGAGCGTTAGTATTCCCCTCCAGAAAATCATCTATCATAACTTTCTCACTTCCCTCATCATTTTGTGCCTGCGCATCACATGCAACGCTAAATGCCGCTAAAATCAATGTCAAAAGCATAAATGCAGTCGTAAAAAATCTCATTTCTTAATCTCACTTGTTTTGCTGTCTGTATATCATACAACAATTGTCAGGATTAGTTGTTCTGTTTCTTCATGTGCCGTAAATAAAAAAACTCCCGGCGGATTTACCGGGAGTCTCTATTAAAATTAGATTTCTTTCTACGGGAATATTCCCAGTTCAAGATAGGCCTGTGCTATCAGGTCTATTGCATTTATGAACGAGGCCGTCCTGAGATCAATCTCATCATTATGCTGCTTTTTGATCTCCCTGATCTTCCTATATGAGCCGATCATGGTCTCCTCCAGTCCGGAGTTGACCAGATCTTCCTCCTCGGCGCCATGCAAAAGCGACTGCCATTCCTGATCCGTGAAAGCTTTGCCTGTTGCGCTTTCAATGGCCATCAGGATTCGTCGCTGGGTGGTTTCCTCGAAACGTTTGCCCATTCGTCCGAAACGGACATGCGAGAGGTTCTTCAGCCACTCGAAATATGAAACGGTAACACCGCCGGCGTTGAGATATGTATCCGGAATGATCATCGTATTTCTTTTTTGCAGTATTTCATGGGCCCTGGCCGTAACAGGACCATTGGCGGCTTCAGCGACTATCTTGGCTTTGATCCTCGGGGCGTTTTCCTCAGTGATCTGATTTTCCAGTGCCGCGGGTACAAGGATATCGCATTCAAGTTCGAGCGCATCATGGGTCTTTTCGATATTCCTGGCGCCCGGGAAGTTCAGGATCGAGCCGGATTCTTTGCGATGTGCAACCACAGCATCAACATCCAGCCCTTTCTCATCATATATCGCGCCTTCATACTCTGCCAGGCCGACAATTTTCGCTCCGCCCTCGTGGAGGAACTTTGCGGCATGATAGCCGACATTACCCAGTCCCTGCACGACCACTGATTTTCCGATCAGTCCAAATGAGAGTCCGAGGCGTTTCATATCATCGGCATCGGAGCAGGCCTCACGGATTCCAAAAAATACCCCA
This sequence comes from Candidatus Zixiibacteriota bacterium, assembly GCA_011777135.1. GTDB lineage: Bacteria > Zixibacteria > MSB-5A5 > JAABVY01 > JAABVY01 > JAABVY01. The sequence goes on from JAABVY010000008.1 coordinate 2,231, forward strand.
CGGCCGGTTGCCTCGACACGTCCTTTAACACCACCCTGGGTGATCGGTTTGCCGGTAACGCATGCCGGAGCATCCAGAGCATCTGTTGAAATCGCACGGTATGTGTCTGCAATCCAGGCCATCTCCTGCTGGCCGGTGCCGTAATCGGGTGCGGGAACATCAACACCCGGCCCGATAAAATTCTTTTTGATAAGCTCATAGGTATAGCGGCGGGTGATTCTTTCCAGCTCCGACTGTGAATACTGGCGGCGGTCGATTTTGATTGCGCCCTTGCCGCCTCCGAAGGGCACACTTACGATTGCGCATTTGTATGTCATCAAAGCCGCCAGCGCCATAACCTCGTCCTCGTTGGCATGGGGGCTGTAGCGGATTCCGCCCTTGACCGGGAGACGGTGGTGGCTGTGTTCGGCGCGCCAGGCATGAATCACCTCGATATCTCCGCTATCGCGCTTGATCGGAAACATCATATGGTAGACGCTGTTGCAGATTTTGATCTGGCGCAGAAGTCCGCGTGGATGTTTGGTGTATTGTGCGGCTTTTTCGAAATAGTCATTGACCTGCTGATAGAAGCTCACATTATCAGGCATCGAATCTCCTCCTTTTATGCCCGCAAACGGCTGCATTTATGGCCGTAATAATCTATGTTTTCAATATTTTCAATATAACATCAAATTGTAACAAATGTTGCCGGTATTTAGATTTTTTTGGGAGAAAATGGGTGGGGAGTGGGAAAGAGTGAGCCCATTAAAATTGTGGCACCCAAGCCCTGGTGTCTATTTAAGCAACTCTAATCCCTTCTCTGCATAATTCGTGTATAGATCCATCATTTCTGGATTTGGCAGTTCAACTTGCCTGATAATTATATCTGAGTCAAAATCAGGAGGAATAGGAGATGTTTTACGAACATAAACAGTTAACGTATCATTAGCAAATTTATATGGCAGGAAATCTTGCGGATAAATATAATCCTCCTTTGAATCAGGAGAACGTCTCCAGTGCCAGGAGTCCGAGATAAAAATCTCATAATCGTCAAAACCCCATGCATGTTTTACTATATAAATTGTCTCGTCATGGGTAGCTGAATGTATTTTCCTTGATTCAAAATCGCCCCCGACCACGAACATTATAAAAATGATAGTAAGTCCAATTAAGCCAATGCATATAATTAAAGCTGAAATTAATATCTTAGGAATCAACTTCATCTTCTTATTCTTTCATTAGGGTGCCCCAAGCTTTAGCTTGAAAGGATTCATATAATATCAAACCCCAATCTGAAGATTGGGTCACCCCGGAGACTAATCTTCAGCGGCGCACGGGGACGTACGCCGCTCACAAATCTATAATCAACTCGATCTGAAGATCGGGTCAATGGAAATCTATTACTTCTTCTTGCTTTTCTTTTTTGGTGTTTCTAAGATGAGCTTTATGGCTTCGTCTATGGTTTTGACAAACTTGTACGTCAGCTTCTTTTTGAGTTCTTCCGGGATCTCATCGATATCTTTTTTATTTGCCTCGGGAAGGATGATCGTTTTGATTCCCGCCCTGTATGCGCCCAGAGATTTTTCCTTAAGCCCACCTATTGGCAGAAGCATACCGCGCAACGTTATCTCGCCGGTCATGGCAATCCTCGGCTTCACCGGCCGTCCGGTAAAGAGCGAACTGATCGCCGCAGCCATCACGATTCCAGCCGAGGGACCGTCCTTGGGAACTGCACCCGAGGGCACATGAACATGCACATCGACATTATCAAACGCCGACTCATCCAGATCGAGCTTCTTTGCAATAGTGCGGATATACGAATAGGCTGCCTGCACCGACTCCTTCATGACATCGCCCAGATGGCCAGTCAAGGACAGGTTGCCCTTGCCCTTCATCTTGGTTGCCTCGATAAAGAGCACATCACCGCCGGTCGGGGTCCAGGCCAGCCCGGGAGCCACGCCCACACGGGCCACACGTTCCGCCAATTCGCGCACGAACTTGGGCGCGCCCAGATATTTCTGGACATCCTCCGGATTAACCGTAACCTTGCCCTTCTTGCCCATGGCCACATCTTTGGCCACCTTTCGGCAAATAGCAGCAAGTTCACGATCCAGATTTCTGAGACCCGATTCGCGGGTGTAGTAATTTATTATGTTTCGCAATGCTTTTGATGTGAAACTTAGATCCTTCTTCTTTAAGCCGTGTTCATTGAGCTCGCGCGGTATCAGAAATTTCTTTGCGATCTGCACCTTTTCCAGATCAGTATAACCGGGAATTCGGATCACTTCCATACGATCCAGGAGTACATCCGGAATCGTATCGAGCATATTGGCTGTGGTGATAAACATCACCTTTGAAAGATCAAAGGGCACATCCAAATAATGATCCGAAAAGGTGTCGTTTTGTTCCGGATCTAGCACCTCCAGAAGAGCGCTGGCCGGATCGCCGCGGAAATCCTTGCCGACCTTATCGATCTCATCAAGCATAAAGACGGGATTTTTTGTGCCGGCGCGTTTCAATCCCTGAATAATTCTACCGGGCAATGAGCCGATGTAGGTTCTTCTATGTCCCCTGATCTCGGCTTCGTCATGCATGCCGCCCAGCGAAATCCGCTCGAATTTGCGTNNCGCTCGAATTTGCGTCCCAGAGCTCGTGCAATCGACCGTCCCAGCGAGGTCTTACCAACCCCGGGAGGGCCCACAAAGCAGAGGATGGGTCCTTTAAGATCGGTCTTTAATTTGCGTACCGCCAGATATTCCAGAATTCGCTCCTTGACCTTTTCCAGATCGTAATGATCCTCATCGAGAATCTTCCTGGCCGGTTTGATCTCGAGTTTATCCTCGCTCTCCTTTCGCCATGGAAGAGAAACCATCCAATCAAGGTATGAGCGTGAAACTGTATATTCCGCCGATGATGGATTCATCTTCGAAAGGCGGTCAAGCTCTTTCATAGCGGCTTCTTCAGCAACTATCGGCATCAGTGCTTCACTGATCTTATTCTCGAATTCGTTGATCTCCTCGGTGCGCTCATCGGTCATCCCCAGTTCCTTCTGGATCGCCTTGAGTTGTTCCTTGAGGATATATTCTTTCTGGAGCTTGCCCATCTCGCTGGCCGCCTCGGCCTGAATTTTTCTGGATAGCTCCAGCACTTCATATTCTTTGTTCAGGTGAGCCAGGAGTTTTTCGAGACGTTCGCGCACATCGATGGTCTCCAGCATCTCCTGTTTCTGCTCGACATTCAGGTTGAGATTCGAAGCCACAAAATCTGCCAGCTTGGAGGGATTTTCCTGATTTATGGCGGAGATATAGTTTTCTTCCGACAGATACGGCGCCAGCTCGGTAACCTTTTTCAGGATTTCATGAACATTTCTGGTGAAAGCTTCAAGCTTTACGTCTGAGGTGCTGTCCTCCGCAAGCTCCTCGACCTCGGCGGTCAGATAGGGCTCGCTGGAAATGACCTTCCTGAGACGGATACGTGACAGGCCCTGCACCAGAAAACGCACAGAACCGTCGGGAAAACGCAGCATCTTCAAGATCGACGCACTGGTGCCAATCCGATATATATTATCTTCGCTTTCACCGGCGCTTTCATCAGGTTTCTGCGTAAATAATCCGATAGTCTTTCCCTCCAGCAGAGCCTCATCCACCATCTTGGCATATTTCTGGTTGCTGATCATAAGGGGCATAACAAGATAGGGAAAGACAACCATCCCTTTTAAGGGCAGAAGTGTAACCTCTTTTATATTTCTTTCAAGTCCGCTTTTTACCATCTGCATTCTACCATCCATAGCTTTTATGTATAAAGAAATCCTTTTTTCAATATATAGATACTTTATTTAACAGGAATGTTCCATAGAATTAGTATCGGAGATTCCGCAGATTGCTTTCAACTTCTTCTCTAAAATCTCCATCGGGGAATCGGCGCAGATATTCATTGAAGTATTGAATGGCCTTTTCGCGCTGTCCATTCATCCTATATATGCTTCCCAGCATTATATAGGCTTTGCCGAAATCTGGATCCAGTTCAAGGATTTTGAGAAATTCTTTTTCGGCTGCTGCATAATCATTCATTCGCAACAAGATACCTGCTCGCCTGAATCTGAATTCAGGTTGATCTTTCGGATCCATATATTCCAGAACGATGTCAGTGTAATTCAATGCCTTTTTTAAATCATTGCGGTATAAACTGGCCATTGAAAGATATTCGTAGGCATTTGTCAGGGAGTCATTATATTCAAGAGCTTTCTCCGCATAATATTCAATTGAATCGATGAACCTCCTGCTCAGGGTTTCATCCGTGTAGCTGTTGAAATAGACATCATAGACTGAGGCGATATTTGTCAAATACCTTGGATTTTTAAGAAGCTCGAAAGCTCTTTTGTAATTTTCGATTGCCCTGCGCAAGTCTTCTTTATTACGGTAAAAACGTTTGTAATGACCGCCAAGGGACTCATATCCAAAAGCGCTGCGTTCTGAATGGAATTGCAGGATATATTCAAAACGCCGATAGCTGCTTTCAAGGTTCTGGTTGACCGCGACAAATGAGGCCGAGAAGATTATCGGAAGCAGCATAGCTATACTGATTTCTGAGCGATAATCAGTAACGATTTCCTTCGCTTTATACACAAGATAAATCGCAATGATTACAAATACCGCGGAGGCCGGGACAAACAGATCCCAGTCCCGTGCAAATCCCAGTTTGGGATCGATAAAAAACAGGAAGCCGAGTGATCCGCAAATCAGCAAAATAGAAAATATCTTTGCGGGTATATTGATATTATTCCAGAGCTTATGCTTTATGATGACTGGTAGCAACAATAGCCCAAATGTTGAGGAAAGAAGTAAGTTATTTAATATATCCAGCAAGTGTGCCGGATCGAAAACCCAGTAGCCATCAGGGGTGAATGGCAGGAGAAATCCAACCTCGATATGCCCGAATGCGGGTACATAAATATAATGGAAGTACACAAATACGGCCGCCATAATAATCAATGAGACAATCGCCGCAGTCTTTTGGCTCGCTTTGACCTCCGGATTTCGAAGACCGAAAAACATGAATACAAGAAATGCAGGCAATGTGAAGATGATTGAAAAATGGGAGATGAAGGCTATCATGTAGACTATGCAGGCAGCCGCAAATGCTTTTCCGGTCGAGAAATATCTGTAGCTGAGCCAGATAAAAATCAGGAGCCCGATATAGGGGATAATGTAACTTTCGACATAACCGAAAAAGAACTGGACCCCGCTGATTCCAATGACAGCCAGAAGAGGGGAGAAGCCTGATTCCTTTTTGGGTTTAAAAATATTGATTGCCAGCAGTATGAACGCCCCGCCCAGTATGCAGCTGAAAATCTGTATGCTGGCATGATTTTGAACGCCGAATAGCGGATTTGCCAATTTATAGAATAGATAGTGCAGGATTGAGGTTAATGGCTCAGTAGAGAGAGGAAGATAACCGAAACCATAAGTCAGTTCGTCCCCTCGAAGCAAACCATCGCCCAGAAGATGAGTTGAGTTGCGGAATAAGTAAAAGATCCCAATTGAAATTATGAATATTAGAGCTGAGACCAGCGTTTTTTTGACAATTGCCAACCTCAAGTAAGCTTGTTGAAGCGAGTTTACGCCGGAATTGATTCTGCCTGCA
>JAABVY010000145.1:0-933 GCA_011777135.1 Candidatus Zixiibacteriota bacterium
TGAGGAAACGCATCGAATTTCCCAAGTGGATCAAGCTCCATCGCGTCATCTACGTGGCGGCCCTTGCCGGAGTCGTACATTATCTCTGGCTGGTGAAAAAAGACATCCAGAGGCCCTTGTATTATGCCGCTGTTTTCGGGGCAATCCTTATCTGGCGCGCAATCGTCTGGATGAGGGGAAGGCCAGCCAGGGCCTGATGCATCTTCCAGTCGGCGAATTGCAATTATTTTCATAGCGGCNNTCTTTCCAGCCCGATATTATTCTTTTTCCGAAAAAAAGCAATTGACTACATTTAATAATTATGTTACCTTCAAAAAGGTATAAAAATGGTAGTGTTTTGCCACTCGGTTAAGGGCACGGGACTCATTTTCATAAAGGGAGTATAACTTAGTGTTTGCGGGTTGCCCCCGTTCGGACCTGTAGGGGGCATTTACGAGTCGGTAGAAATGGTGGAGAAGAGAAAACTTGGCGCTTTATTTATAGAAATTCTTCCTGGGCTGTTACTTGTGGTAATGGTGGGAGTGGCCGGATTTGTGTTCGTCTCCTGGTCTGACTCATCGGTGGCGAACCCCCTGGTCCTTTCTCTGTTACTGGGGATTTTCTTGAGGACCTCTATGGGACAAATAGGCAGATTCAAAGAGGGGATAGAATATGCTCCACGTTTTTTCCTTCCCGTGGGAATTGTTTTCTATGCACTGAAGAACCTTAATTTCTTACGTATAGTTGAAGCAAGCAGCCAGGCCGGGGTAGTAATACTAATATTGGTCATGTTGACGATACTGGTTTCGATAATGTTGATTGGGAAATGGCTGGGACAGCGGGCCCAGATAGCCTGTCTGGTGGCTGTTGGTTCCGCCATCTGCGGTGCGTCGGCAATAGCTATCACATCGCCTGCGATCAATGCCAAGTCGGACGATGTTTCCATATCCCTTC
>JAABVY010000145.1:939-1079 GCA_011777135.1 Candidatus Zixiibacteriota bacterium
GACCTCGATTCAAGGCAGTACAGCTTCTTTGCGGGATCGCTGCTACAGTTCACGGGTTTCGTAAAGGCCGCTGTCAGCAAGACCCCGTTTCTGGCTCCGACCATGAGTAACAGCGAAATGGTCCTGAGTGCCCTCTCCTT
>JAABVY010000312.1 GCA_011777135.1 Candidatus Zixiibacteriota bacterium
GAAGAGGGCAGTTAGGGATTAGATACTCTAAAGTGCTGGGCGTATCTCCCGATGCGCCCAGGTTAGACGCGGAGCACGGGGACGTACTCCGTGCACGAGATGCAAATATGCAAGAGTATTCCAGGGAAGAGGCAGAAAGACGAAGCGGGGCGGTAGTTGAGAATCTGAGAAGGTCTGGATTCGACTTGATCCAATGAATCAGATACAGAAATTACAATATNNTCACTCCAATGACAACCGCGATCCCTCGGATTCTCTTTTCGGATTTGGTCAAAGGCCTGATCCTGCCCTTTTCTTTTTGTTTGTGCTCGATTGTCATTCCAACGGCTAAACCAATGGTCACGCCCATAGCCGGCCCTACCCCAATAAGCGCGGGAACGCCCAGGGCAATAATTATTAGCATCCATATTGCGGTGAAGACGATACAGCATATGGCCATCCAGATACCCAGGAAATGTCCCTCAGGGTATTTCGCTGTTTCATCCATTGCTTTACTCCATATATTAGATATATTTTCTCTAATTAATTTCTCTGCCTGATCACCATTCCAATATACGGTTTGGATTCTCAATGTTGCAGATCAGCCGATGATTATTTTCACAAAAAATCTCAGATACACAACATTTCAATAAAATCAAGATCAATTGAGCATTAAATGTGTATGGAAAATTCGGGGAGTATTTACAATACTTATTGGGGTAGAGGTAGTCAAATATAAGGGACCGAAACAGATTCGGTCCCTTGCTTATCATTTACCAGAAAGTTATTTCCCGAATTACCAGGAACGTCTGTTGCCGCCGTAGCCGCCGCCACCGCCGCGACCACCACGTCCGCCGCGACCACCACCGCCGCCCCCTCTGGAGCCGCGATCCTGACGCGGACGAGCCTCATTGACATTCAAGGTCCGGCCGTCAAGCTCAGTGTTATTGAGCGCATTCATGGCAGCCTCGGCCTCTTCTTTGGAAGCCATTTCAACAAACCCAAAGCCCTTCGAGCGACCACTGAACTTGTCCATAATAATGTTAACTTTGTCGACGCTGCCGTATTCTTCAAAGGCGCGCCTGAGTTCATCTTCTGTCGTATCGTGCGACAGATTACCTACGTAGATATTCATTCTACTCTCCAAATGATGCTTATCAGATCCGGATTCGAAAATCTAAAACCCTGCTATTTGATAAACATACCTTTTAATAAGTTAATTTTAAATTGTCACCAGATTAAGTTCATGCAAAGCTCAGCTTTGGGAATGCAAATCCTGGGAAAAATAATGTGGGACAACCATTGTCATGGCTGCAATAAGATTAATCGGAGTATAAAAGTCAATATTTTTTTTACCGCCGGACAATAATAAATTACTTATCTCCCAGCTTGATAAAGCATTCGCCCAGCTCTTTTACTGCATCGCGATGGGCCCAATATTCATAGAAGTCGTCCGGCATGATACGGTATTGGTAGTTGCTTACCTCCCGGGTAATCACAACCAGGCTGTCATCGGCCTGGCAGCAAATCCTGTACGCTCCGATATCATTTTTTATGTCAGCCGAATCCGGCAGATTAACCGCGACTTTCGAATCGGGCAGGTGGATTATTACGGTATCCACAAATCTTTTGGGAAAAAGCAGTTCAAAGGGCTGTTTGTATGTCTCCGGATTGATATAAGTCTTTTTCTTACTCTCATAGTCCAGAAATGTCAGATCCATAATCTGATCCTGACCTATTTTATGAAGTGCGCTGCGCACCCTGCCCCATAACCTAAGTTTCTGAACAGGCTGATCGATTCCACCTTTCGGGAAATCCAGGCTGTCCAGCAGAAACTTATCTGAGAGTTTATAAATGTGGTTCCTCAATATATCGGACCTGCTGGTCTCGGAGTAAGAGGAAATGAAAGCGTTGAAATGATCCCGCGGGTTGCCGGTCAGCTGATACTCCATACTTATGAGCACCGATCGATTCTCCTGTGGCCACAGCTCGACTTTGCGGCTGATCAGGTTTTCATCGGCTTCTGATGAATCAGTACGCACCAGGCAGCCTGTGGTCTGGTCTATCACCAGCGCATATGTATTCTCATCAACCCAGGGTAACTCCCCGATATTGCAGTCATTGCGCGTCGGATCGATCCAGATAGTATCGCCATCCGCCACCGCGAAAAGGATAGCATGATTGAACCTCGCCAGCGAGGGAAAGTCGGGATCGGTTATTCCGGCATTTCGTGTGGAAAGCAGGACATATTTGGCGTCGACGCCGGCATATCGGAGCATCGAAACATAAAGGGTACTGAGGTCTTTGCAATCGCCATAACCGCGCTCGAAAGTATCTTTGGATTTATGGGGCTGCCATCCGCCTATGTCCACATGTATGGCCACATATCTGGACAGGGCAGATATTTTCCTGTGCAGCTTTCGGCAGATTTCAAGTTCACTTTCCGATTCGGCAACAATGCGGTCCATCATGTCCTTCTGTTCGTCACTGATATCGAGACATTCACGAATCATTATGTAACTGCCCTGCGACAAAGAATTCCAGCTGCTGCCGTCAAACTTGTATTTGCCGAGCTTGTATTCCGGTGGTGCAAACTGGATGGCGATTCCGCGGAACTCGATTATACTGGCATAGTCTCCCTCCTCCAGCTCGGGCACATCATGCATCTCCCAGGTGTAAATCTTGTCTCCGCCGGATTCTGTGATTTCAGGCGGGGGTATCAGCTCGCTGCTTTTATACTTGAAGACGAAATCATCATCTGTAATCAAGGTATATTTCGCATGCTTTACGGAGATGTATTCCTGCGGACGCCAGTCCTGCCATTGAAAAAGAGTTTTTTGCTTGAGCTTATATCTGTATTCCACTGTGAAGGGATAAATGTCTCTTGAAAATCCGAAAATAGTATAGCAATAGTCTGAATAGACCTCATAGCTCCCGTATCCGCAGACAGTCTTGCCGTCATCTTTCTCGATTTCCTCTGCCAGGTTTCCCTCGGGATCGTACAATTTTCCTGAGAACTCCTTTAATTCCAGTAGCGAGGATTGCTCGATTATCTTAATGGCATAAAAGGCCCCATCACGATTCAGAACTTCGATTTTCTGGTAATATTCTGTTTCTATTTCTTTATTGCCCTTAATCTTGCAGGTCACCTGCTTATCCAGGATAACTGCGGCGTCATCTGAATCGGCCATGGCGCCGGAGGCGATAAGCACTACCGCCAGCAGAACGCTTAACGCTCGCAATAGAAGATGTTTTGATGCTTTCATAGCAGCTCCCCCATTCGGGAAAATTATCTCTCATTACACCGACATTATCCCGTCAGAAGCCTATTTTCCCGGAACCTAAAGGTTCAATTTGGAAATCACGTGGATAGCGGGACTCTCCTGTTTCCCCCAGAGCGTCGGTGTTGCTGTTCTTCTGCCAATCATATGGCCGGATGATGGTGGTCATCCAATAACTTATAATAAAATCAAAAGGCTATAACGGCAATAATTTTTTTGAATGACTTGCTTTTATGGACAAGTGTTCACATGAAATGCGATGAGGGAGAGCATAACTTATTCGGAACCAATGGATTTGGGCTTTGTTATATAATATGCCGTGATCATCTGTATATTTGATGCTTTTGCAAAAGAAATCTTGACATAAATTATTAATTATTTAATATTTAGATGAAATTTTATGTGTAACTGTCGATATTTCGGCAAGATAGAATACCGGAAAGGAGTTGATATTATTGGTAGGCGTACGTGTACGCGATGATGAATCGTTTGAAAAAGCACTGAGACGTTTTAATAAGTTCTGCGAGAAGAACGGAATTCTTTCGGACATTAAAAAACATCAGCATTTCGAAAAACCCTCCGATCGGAGGAAAAGGAAAATAAATGCGGCCAAACGAAAAAATCGCCGCAGAGACAGATAATTTTTCTGATGACAATCAGCCAACAAATCGAATCTGATATAAAAGAGGCAATGAAAGCGCGGGAAACTGAGAAACTCAGCTTCCTGCGCAATTTTAAATCGGCCCTTAAATATAAAGAGATCGATAAGAAGGACAAATTGACGGAAGCGGAGGAAATAGAGGTCCTCTCTTCCGCAGTCAAAAAGCTGCGTGAATCGCTTGAGCAGTTCCAGAATGCGGGACGGGAAGATCATGCAGCCCGAACCAAGGCTGAACTCGATCTGGCGCTTAAATATCTGCCCGAGCAGATGAGTGAGGATGAGATCGAGAAACTGGCCCGCGAGGTCATCGAGGAAGTCGATGCCAAGGGACCCTCGGACATGGGTATCGTAATGAAGGGTCTGATGCCCAGGGTCAAGGGGAAAGCGGACGGCAGCGTTGTCAAGGCCGTAGTTATGCGGCTTTTGAAGGGATAAA
>JAABVY010000328.1 GCA_011777135.1 Candidatus Zixiibacteriota bacterium
ATCACAGATAATGTCCCGGGTAATCTGCAGCGCACCAATTATTTAGAAATCTGCGCATAAATAAACCTTGCATATTCAGGGTTGCCTGCGTAGATTGGGGTAGATGGAGAGAGAGAAATATTGAAAAAATCTCTATCAATTTGACACAATGAAGGTCGCCCCCATGTGGCTGGATCCTACGCCGAGACCTCAGGATGAGTAGCGGGGAGTAAATGCCCAGGCGGCTATAAAAACCCTTTACCGTATTGGTTTGGGAGTTTTTTTTCAAGTCAAATCCCTCTCTCTCCTAAATTTGAAGCCGCGCTTACGGGCGCGGCTTTAAATTTTTTGAGAGGNNGCGCTTACGGGCGCGGCTTCAAATTTTTTGAGAGGGCGCAAATTGCTGGAATTTTCGGTAGAAACCAAGGTTATCCAAATCACGCCTGATCTCGGCAGTCGCCTCTTTGAGATTAAAGCTTACCATTACGGTCCCCTCATTCGCATATCTCTTGAACTGGCTCATCCAGGCGGCTACAGCCTCGATACTGTATGAGTCCAGACGGGATTCAGAGCCTTTGATCAATATTACGCTGGCATTGTGTTCGACAGTAAAGTGCTTCAGGTCGGGATACTGCTCTTGAAGATCGGACTTGCTTTTGCGCAGCATCTGGGCTAACTGGAAGCGGGAAATAGTATCGGAAAAATGATCCACAAGCAGATTTATAGCTCTTACAAGCGTGAAAGAGGATTCCTCTGTGAAAACAACTTCCTTTTTTTCCGGGGGAGTATAGATTTTGTTGTCAAGGGCGACCTGTATCGATTTCAGAACCAGGTCAAGTGTGGGCATATTCAGTTCAGACTTGGCTATTATCAGGATGGCAAATCGCCCGGCGGACCTGATAATCAGCCATCCGCGTGAAAGCTTCATTCTCAATTTAGAGCTTCCCTCAATAAAGCTCAATAAATCCAGAAATTTGCCACCCAGCCTGTCCCTGAACTCTTCGTCAAAGTTGGCCGGCATCATCATGCTGGTTTCATCAAGCTCCCGGTCGTAAATCATCACACCGGAAACACCGACAACTCCCTTTATTTGCTCAAGTAGGTTTTCCAAATCATGCCGCCTTCAAAAAAGTCATCACACGTTTGGCTGTTTCACCGGGGGAGGCATCCTCTTCCAGAAATATAATCAGGAAGCTCTCGCGGTACCTGAAGATCATGATCCTATCCTCGTTCAAGATCAGGTAAGCTTCATGCATGCTGCCCCAGCGAGTCATGTGATCCAGAAATTCCACCAGCTCAAACAATCTTTCAAACAGCTGAACCATACGCACATCAATCTCTTCCTCACGGAACGGTGTCATCAGACCATCGGATGAAAGCATAAATGCCCGGGATACGCCCTCGATGCTGATAATATTTTCGAAATCATCATCTTTGCCCTCGGTCTTCGAATAATTCAGAATGAATTCCTGGTTTGACCTGATAATCTTCTCGACTTCTTCATGCTGGCGGTTGATGTATTTTCTTACCAGCTCCTGATCTTCATCAGTCTCAAGGGGCCCTTTCCATTCCTTCTGAATTTTATGGATTATGACGCCGTCAAGGACGACCGAGGTGGTGATTCGGGCATTTGGATGCCACGCGAATTCGGTCTGGATCTGAATCAGGAAGTCCTGCCCGGAGACTTTGGAAAGCCTTCCGGGCGGTTGATATCTGCTCATTTTACATCGACGATTTTAGCATCTGGAAAAGCCGCATGAGGGGCATACCAGACAGCCCGATTCATGCTGGATACGGCCGCCGCAGTCGGGGCAGGCCTCCAGATTAACATCCCTGTCAATCTTATGATGGCCATTTCCAAAATGCTTCTTTAAGACCTTTGCAATGGCATCGGGAATCGACATCACCATTTCACCCTCCTGGTAGATGGGGGATGCCCCTCCGATACCAACCAACTGATCTATTATATCGTCAATATCCACCCCTGATCTTAGCGCCAGGGAGATTAATCTCGATATTGCTTCGGTATCCGCCATGGTCGAGAATCCCGATTTCCCGATCTGGGCGAAGACCTCGAATGGTTTGGAACCGAATTTGTTGATGGTTACATAGAGATTGCCATAACCGGTGACGATCTTATCCGTGAAACCATCCAGCGTTGCGGGTCTTTCTTTGGGCATGACCTTCTGTGGAGGCAGAGGTTCTTTTTCAGCATCCTCCGCAGCTTTCTGCTCCCTGGGAGTCTTCCCGGTTGAAAGGACCTGGTTTTGACGGCTGCCGTCACGATATATGGTTACACCCTTGCATCCTGTCTTGAATGCCTGCCAGTAAGCAATGCGGACATCATCCTCAGTGGCTTCATTGGGCAGATTAATCGTCTTGGAAACCGAGCTGTCGCAATGTTTCTGGAAGGCTGCCTGGGTGCGGATATGATCCTCCGGGGTGACATCTGCAGTAGTGACAAAAATCCGTTTCACATCCTCCGGGATTTCCTCAAATTCATTCAGGGAATTCGACTCTGCAATCCGCTCCATTAATTCTTTGGAATAAAATCCACGCTCCTTGGCAATCTTTTCGAAAAGCGGGTTCACCTCGATCAAATTTGTGTTGTCCATCACATTGCGGTTATAGCTGATGGCGAAATAAGGTTCTATTCCGGATGAACATCCGGCGATGATTGAAATCGTACCGGTTGGGGCGATGGTCGTGATAGTAGCGTTTCGCATCGAAACACCCTCATCGGCATAGATTGAATCTTTCCATTTCGGGAATTTTCCGCGAGTCTTGGCCAGCTCAGAAGAATGGATATGTCCTTTGCTGTTGATAAACTCCATCACCTTCTCGCCCAATTCAAAGGCCTTTTCCGAATTGTACGGAATCTTCAGTTTGACCAGCATATCCGCCCAGCCCATGACGCCCAGGCCAATTCGCCGGTTGGAAAGAGTCTGCTGTTCGATTTCGGGGATGGGATACTTGTTCATGTCGATGACATTGTCGAGGAAGTTCACCCCCATCTTGACCAGGTCCAGAAGTTTTTCCCAATTAATACCTTTTTCCGGTTCGTCTGAAGAGTAGTCGCCAGGAAGAGGCTCATGCACTACCGAGCCGAGATTGATAGAGGCCAGGTTGCATGAATCGTAGGGCGGCAGGGGCTGTTCGCCGCAGGGATTAGTGGCCTCGATTTCCTCACACTTATTGGTAGGATTCTTCTGGTTCATCCGGTCTATAAAGATTACACCGGGTTCGCCGGTCAGCCAGGCGTGCTTGACGATT
>JAABVY010000313.1:0-296 GCA_011777135.1 Candidatus Zixiibacteriota bacterium
GGCTGAAAACTTAGAACCGGAAGTTAAAAAGGATCAGGATGATGAGTAGCAAGTTGAGAATAATAAAAGACATTTTGTGGTTTTTTGTATTTCTGGCACTGGTAGCCGGAATTTTTAGGCTTTGGTACGGTCTTGGACCCACAACTAATCTAACTGATCAGATGCCCTGGGGGCTGTGGAAGATTATGAACATGATTGCAGGGGTTGCAATCTCAACCAGCGGTTTCACCATCGGTTTTCTGGTATATGTTCTCAAGATGGAACGTTTTCGTCCCCTGGTAAAACCGGCCATACTA
>JAABVY010000313.1:303-6532 GCA_011777135.1 Candidatus Zixiibacteriota bacterium
TTTTCGATATCGGACTGCCGCACCGCTTCTGGCATCCTGTGGTGATGTGGAACGAGCATTCATTCCTGTTCGAAGTATTCTGGTGCGTGATGCTGTATTTCACAGTGACCACTATTGAATTGAGCCCTACGATACTCAAACGATTTGGGGCCGAAAAGCTGTCACACTGGCTGCACAGGATAGCGTTTGGAGTGGTTGTTGTGGGAATTACATTATCGAGCCTGCATCATTCCTCGTTGGGATCCCTGTTTCTGGTAACACCGCTGCGTCTGCATGCATTATGGTATTCGGCCTGGCTGCCGTTATTCTTCATAATCTCGGCTATGGCCGCGGGACTGATGTTTGTCATATTTGTGCGGATCGCATACGCCCGCCTTTATGATCCCGATCCGATCTACGGATTACGCATGGATTCAGGTATTAAGTCCAACGGTTCTAGGTTTTTCGTGACACCGCAGATGAAGAATCTGGCGCTCGTCGGGATTATCGCTTCATCCATGCTGGGAGTATACCTGATACTGAAGTTTGTCGATCTGGCACGGGCTGGAGAACTTGCGCTCCTGTTGAATGGCTCCTGGGAAAGCTGGTTGTTCATGTTTGAACTGTTTATAGCCGCAGTTCTGCCCATAATTCTGGTATCCATACCAAAGGTCAGGCGCTCTCCATCCGGACTTGGAACCGCAGCATTCCTGGCATCCTTCGGACTCGTATTGAACCGTATGGACGTAGGTATTTTTGGTTACTTTCATGATACTGGCCGGCCCTATTTCCCCTCACTGGCAGAGTGGGGTTTAAGTCTGGGAGTTATCGCTGCAGCGGCCCTGGTGTTCATGTTCATCTCCGAGCGATTTCCTATCTTCGATGAAAGCTGGAGACGGCGCATNNGGCCTGCAAAGAGTAACTCTGATCGCTGTTATAGCGATTCCACTGGCATGGCTTCTGTTCTATCCACCATTTAAGGGAAACGATATTGCCGATGGTAAAATCAAACCGGCTATTGGGCTTGATCAGATGAGAAAGGTTCTGCGCATCGACGGAAACCGGGATGGTGTCAAAACTGAATTTCCCCATGTGGATCATCAAAATCGGCTGGGTAAAGAGCAATCGTGTCAGAGATGCCATCATATAGCCATGCCCAGAGACAATGCCACCCCCTGTTACCGCTGCCACTCGAACATGCTCGATTCGGCGGACATATTCGACCACTTCGGCCATATGCAGCTGGTGGCGGAAAAGGAGAAACTGGAAGGCCTTCATCCCAAAAATCATTCTTGTTCACGATGTCATAATCCCTCTATGCCAAATACAGCCTCTAATGCGAAAGCATGTACCGAGTGCCACAAGGAGGACATGAAAATCGGGAATGAACCCTATGCCAGACTCCAGCTGGCGAGCGCCAGCCCCTATCGCAGCGCCATGCACGAGAACTGTATCGAGTGCCATGAAAAAGAAGGAATCAAACAGAATAAACCAAACCTCGGGCATTGTTCAACCTGTCATAAGTCCCTGGAACCGGTGAATCTGAAGATTGCAAAATCGGCCGATACGTCTGAAGCGAGTTCGGAGCCGTTAACCGTCGCTCCTTGACGGGCGGCAGCTTTTCAGGAACAGTTGCTGTAATGTTTGAGGTGTGCGGGCATCAAATAGGTTTCCCTATTATAGTTCACTTCGAACAGGTCGCCATCCTCTATCATCTTTTCAACAGTCCCTGATTCCCCCATCCTTTCTCCGATTTCGAGCGCTTGAACTCGTCTTTTAGGCCCGTCTTTTATTTCAACCGATAGATGTTTTGCATCGTTAATAAGCAGGTTTTCAAAATCAGAAGCATTCCTGTACAAATAGGACTATAACAAGATGACATTCTCAGAGAATATTATACATTATCGAAGAGGTCTCAGTATTTTCAAGCATCATAATGGATGTTGTCGGCTTAAATCGGACCCTATGGCTTTAGATTCCAAGTTGTTTAAGTATCATCATGTACGACTTCGAGTAGAGGGCAACGCTTTTCATCGGAATCCTTATGGGCGCTGGCATGTATTGCGGAGATGGCCCGATTGGCATTTCGGAATAGATGATCTTCACCGATTTTGTAATATAGGTAAGTTCTTCGCATGGTATCAAGCACATGGTCGTTTAGCCCGCTAATAGAAAGATCGTAACCGGCCTCGCGCAGCCTGTCGGTCAGGTGCGAAAGCATATCCTCTCCGGAAGCATCAAGTTCGTTGATACCATTACCCACAATCACCACATGCTTCAATTCCGGCATGCATGCGACCACATCCAGAACCTGTCTTTCGAGATAATTGACGCTGGCAAAGTACAATGATCCATTATAGCGAATCACAGCAATATGGCGGCATTGAGCCAACCCGAAGCGTTCACGATTTCGATACGTTCCATCGGGATGTTTTGCCAGCATGGCGATGTTCGGTCGCATTCCTCGCAATAGGAATAAAATGAGGGATAATCCCACACCGATTAAAATTCCTCTATCGAGATGGGGCGCAAAGGCCAATGTACAAAAGAATGTTATGACGCTAATCACCCCGTCATATTTCTGTGCCTTCCAAGAATGTATAAAACCGCTCACATTTATAAGTCCGATTACAGCCATCATAATGATCGCCGCCAGAACCGACTGTGGAAGATGATATAAAAGCGGCGTAAACAAGAGCAGTGTAATCATCACGAATATGCTGGAAATGACGTTTGAAAAACCCGAGATTGCACCCGCCTGCAGATTAACTGCCGAGCGCGAGAATGAACCTGATACCGCATAGCTTTGACCCAGGCATCCCACAATATTCGCTGATCCCTGGCCGATTAATTCCTGATTGGGATCGAGCCTTTGTCCGGTTCTGGCTGCCATGGCCTTCGCAATTGATATCGCCTCCATGAATCCCAATAAAGAAATTATTACTGCCATGGGGAAAAGATCGAGCATGACTTTAAAATCCAGCCTGGGCATTTTAAATCCCGGCAGCCCTGCAGGAATTTTACCCACCACTGCTCCTCCGCCCACGAATACCAGAGAGGACATATCCAACTCGCCATTTCCTACTTTGAGTTGCCAGTTACGGTGACCATATTCCCTGCCCTGTAGAAGATTTTCGGTATTGCAAAATATCAGGCTCCCGTCAGGATTTTCACTGGCCCTGAAAATAACCTCCCTGAGCAGATTTCGGTCATGTTTGACCTTCTCTTTCAATTCCTCAATCTCGACATTGAGAAGCGATACCTGATGTTCCACTTCCAGGATTTGGGGTGAATTTTCACCATATTCATCTTTCATGCTATCCAGTTGGTTGCGCAACTCGAGCCGTCTCTGGGATCTGAGCTTAATGTCGGTCAAAGCACCATTGTAATCCTGAATCAGACCTTTGGTCTTTTCACCGAGCAGATTTGTTGATGCTGTTCTGTAATTATGTTCAAAGCCGGTTGACCATGAGATAATTGTCGTGACAATGACTGCGACCAGTACATATGGTATCTTCGGACTGAGTCGTTTGAGTCCTATCATTATGGCGAAAGCCAGAATTGCCAGGACCAGAGTCGGCCAGTGGGTATGTGCAATTGCGGCCTTGACCACATTATAGACGGTCATATAGTGATGTTCCGCTTTGTCAACATTAACGCCAAACAGCTTGGAGAGCTGGGAGGTGGCAATAATGATGGCGGCGGCATTAGTGAAACCGTTGACGACCGGGTGGGAAAGGAAATTGACCACCAGACCAAGTCTGAATAATCCCAGAAGAAACTGGAATATGCCTACCAGAAGAGCCAGAAGAATTGCATACGCAATGAAAGATTCACTTCCCGCGGTGGCGATGGGCTCCAGCGCGGTCGCCGTCATCAGCGAAACAACCGCAACCGGCCCGGTGGCAAGCTGACGGCTCGAGCCGAAAAGAGAAGCCACTAATGGAGGAAGAAAGGCCGCATAGAGACCATAGTATGCCGGCAGCCCTGCTAATTGTGCGTAGGCCATTGATTGCGGAATAAGCACCAAAGCCACGGTGAGACCGGCTACAAAATCGGCCCGCAGGAAAGGTAATGAATATCCCTTGAACCATGCGAGAAAAGGAAAGATACGCTGCAGCAAAGGGGTCTTTCCCTGGCCGTCGCAAATATTATTATCCGGCTGCTTATCCATTGTCTAATCCGTATGTTGCAGGTCGTCTTTTCTCGGCAGCCCATTTATTTTGGGCCTGTACATTGACTTCTATTGCAGGGTGCTTATATATCAAATCAGAATCTTATCCTTACTTATCAAAATAAAACATTAAAATACTCATGCAGGTGGAATCTACCCCCTACCACCCCTTCGATTTCAGGATCTTCTTGATTTCATCCTCTGAGCGTTTCTCCACGATCAGCATCCTCTCTGTGCTGGCTTCCTTGATTTTGGCTAAGAGCTTATCAATGTTGGCTGGTTTCTCCAGGAAATCTTTGGCTCCGAGCTTCACAGCTTCGACACTTTTATTTATGGAAGCGTGTCCGGTAAGAAGAATTACCTGGAGGTCAGGATTTTCGGCCAGTAGACCCTTGAGGGTCTCGATCCCATCCATACCGGGCATAGCCAGATCGAGGAATATGGCATCATAGGAAGATTCACCGATTTTCTTGATGGCCTCCTCGCCACTATTGGCGGAATCTACTTTCAGGCCGCGCGATTCCAGACGTTCCGACAGTGTCTTAGTGAATTCAACCTCATCATCAACCAATAATACTTTTGTTTCAGCCACCCTGGGCCTCCTTATTGCAACTCAAATTAAGAGAATTCTAATTTATCCTATTTCTGCAATTCAAACTTATCGCCCGTCAGCCACTTTCAGGAGTTTGTGTGACGGGGATAGTAAGAATAAACGAGAATTTTCCATCCTCTCTATTAGAAAGTAAAGTCCATCCCTGAATAACGGCCAAATCCTTTACAAGCGCCAGGTCATCCGGATCAGGACCTCGATCTGATATGTCAGAGCAGAACACAGTGATAGCATAAAGGTCCTCCTGTTTCTGCACTTCCAGACTCATTGTCGAATCTTCTTTCGCGGTATTCAGCAGCATCCGACTGCAGCGAAAGATCAGGTGCTGCAATTCAAACGGATTTCCGATGCAGGCCAGCTCATTCGGAGAGGGCTCATGGATGAGCCGAATCTTCTTCATATCGGCCAGCCTTTGCATGAGCCCGACCAGATTCAGGAGAACCTCATTCAAGTCAAATGCTGTCATTTCGTGGTCTGCGGAATGCGCGAATTTGTTTAACCTTTTTATTATCTTTTCACCGCGATTTACCTGTCTGGCGAGGCGCTCATGCAGGCTTTCCAGCCTGTCGCCTTCAATTATCTGGCCCTGCTCCGCAGAATATCTCATATCGTCCAGCAAACCTGTTAATTCGTTGATGATCGCAATTACGTTCATCAATTCATGTGTGACACTGGCGGTAATCGATCCGAAGAATTCCAGACTTTCAGACTTTGTATCTCTCTGGCCTTTACTCTGCATATTCTAATTCTCTTTTATGCCTAAAGCGGCCTTTATCTTTGATATCAGAATATCGATATTGATCGGCTTCACCATATAGTCGAAGGCCCCCTCAGCCATGCCACGCTCACCTTCCTCTGTAGAACCGTGGCCGGTCATAAGAATTACCTTTATATCGGGCTGCAATTTCAGCATCATCTTCATAACCTCGATGCCGTTAATTTCAGGCATCTTGACATCGATGACCGCCACATTATAGCTTGTCTGTCCCATTTTCTTGATTGCGTCAGCCCCACTCAGGACCGCATCGGCATGATAGCCTCGAAATTCCAGCCGATCGGCAAGAGTGGAGACAAGTTCCTCTTCATCATCAACCAGTAAAATTTCCAGATCAGCCATATCTACTCCTCAGCAAAAGATGCTTCGATTGGCAGTGTGACCGTGAAAGTTGTCCCTTCACCTAATTTGCTCGCGGCGCGAATCTGTCCGCCCAGCTTTTGCACAATTCCATAAGTAATTGAAAGACCGAGTCCGGTGCCATGCTCTTTTTTGGTGCTGAAGAATGGTTCGAAGATTCTTTCCAGGTCCTGATTCGAGATTCCGCGGCCTGTATCTTTTATTATAACATCTATTTTATTGTCTTTTCGCAATTCTATATTAATATCTATCTCGCCCCCCTCCGAGATGGCATCGATAGCATTATTCAGGATATTCAGAAAGACCTGCTGCAGTTGCCCCCTGTCACTCT
>JAABVY010000159.1 GCA_011777135.1 Candidatus Zixiibacteriota bacterium
GTGTATGCTTATATCGGGGATGAAATTCGAGGTGCGGCCTCGGCAGGATATTATGTCAGGAGCGGCAACTGGGATGATCTGGATTCGACGAGCATATATGCCAAAGCTATTCTGGACACATTGCAGGATGGCTTTGCCAGCCAGGCAAATCAGGCTAATCTGGATATGCCCGTGTCCTCCTGCGGAGCAGGGAGCGGAGCATACCCATGCAGTCTGTATGTGTTCAACTCGGCGGATTCGTCGGCGCTGCAGGGGATCTCGGTGAGATTTATGAATTCCGGCCAGACAGCGACAGAGGCTGTAGGCCTGAGCAATTCCGAAGGTCTGGTTGTGGCCTCACTTGATGAGGCGGTTTATCGGGTCTGGGCCTATAAGGCCGGGATTGAATTCGAGGGCTTGCCGGATTCAGTCAATATGCTGGCGCCATCAACTGTTGATACCATCTGGGCCAGCAGCTTTGATCCGGGTCAGCCAATTGAGCCAAATTTGTGCCGTGTTTACGGCTGGGTCCTCGATCTTTCCGGCTATGGTATTTCGGGTGTGACCGTGATGGCGCGCCTGAACGATTCGCCGGTCAGGCATGATGGGTCGCTGATTTCGCCTTTCTACCGGACGGCCTCTTCGGACAGCACCGGTTACTGGTATCTGGATCTGATACCGAGCGGGAATCTTGATCCGGTCTGTGAGTATGAAATCGTCATCTATTATGATTCGGGACGGATTGCAAGAAAGAACGTAACTGTGCCTGATCAGGCCAGCTGGGAGCTGGATTGGTAGTGTCGCAGTTAATAGTTTTTTCGTCATTGCGAGCCCTGAAAAGCAGGGCGTGGCAATCTCATAGGTGGGTTGCAAGAGAAAGGGGAGATTCCCACGTCGGAGTTGACCAGGGTCAACTCCTCCTCGGAATGACGCCAGATAGGTGGCCGGGTCAAACTTAGTTTGGCCCGGGTCGCTTGCAGGCCCAACGTGAATCTTGGATCCGGCCACTGACGATTTGAGCGCCACTCTTTTATATGGAAGGAATTGGCGGCGCACGAGACGTACGCCGTTCACAATAAATAAGGAGGTATAATACATATGCTGGATTTTTTGAGTTTTGAAAATGCAATCACGGCTTTTCTGGGATTGGTAGTGGTTTTCATTGGGAAGAAGTACCTGCTGCCGCTTATGGAGGTGGAAAGCCGCCGACGTTATGCCGAATGGATAGCGCATATAGCCGATGAACTAACCGATGATCTTGTGGCGAGGTATCCGGACAACCGCTGGGTGAAGTTCATTGATGATTCGGTTGACAAGCTGATGGAGATCTGCGGAATCGAGAAGGAGGTGGCCGCGCGAGCGATCAATTCGGCGCTTCGAAGAAAAAGTCTGGAGGTCAAAATATAAGGGTAGAATCCCCTCTTTTTGAGGGGATTTTTTTACGGCTGTCACAAATTATCGATGTATTTGCCCAAAATATTGGAACATTCAGGTATATAAGATTTTAGGAATAAATAGATTATAGTTTTGCTTGACTTGCATTGGAGATTTGTATAAAATAAAAGTTTAAACTGGGGCCCATAGCTCAGTCGGTTAGAGCAGCTGACTCATAATCAGTGGGTCGCAGGTTCGAGTCCTGCTGGGCCCACCATTAAGTTTATTGCGCGGGCAATTAGCTCAGTTGGTTAGAGCGTTCGGTTCACATCCGAGAGGTCACAGGTTCGAGTCCTGTATTGCCCATTTGAAAACAACAGGGCATGGGGAGCATGCAGAAAATATATATGCGTGAAATGAAATATTGTTTGGGTTTCAAACATTTTATAAAGTTTTATAAAACCTGAAAATGCGCCTGTGAAAACAGGTGCATTTTTTGTTTCTATAAGGTGGAGACGGTCATGCAAAAAGATATTGAACTTCTCTTAAAAATGCAGGAAATCGATTACTATATCGGCGAGCTGGAGCGCTCCAAAGATTATATCCCGGATATGATCGAGAACCTTAAGCGGGAGATCGACGAATGTTTCGAATCGTCGGAAAATTACAGCGAACGCCTGACCGAAGCCAAAAAAGAGATGAAGAGCATCGAGCTTGAGGTCCAGAGTACCAAGGATGCACTGGAGAAGTACCAGAAACAGATGCTGACTATAAAGACCAACAAGGAATATGATGCTCTGGTGAAAGAGATCGATGAGTGCAAGGAGACGATCTCGTCGGGAGAGGACAAGATCCTAATGCTGATGGGGGAGATCGAGGAGCTGGAGAGCAAAGTTGAAGAATTCATGGGCAAGTGCGACGAAGTAAAGAAAGAGAATAATGCCCAGCTGGAGACTTTGCAGGAACAGATCGATTCGGTGGAGGAGAAGCGTCAGATCAAAGAGGATGAACGCAAAAACCTGCAGGTGCGGATACCGCGCAACGTCATGAATGTCTATGAGAGAATTCGTAAGGGCCGCGGCGGTATGGCGGTCGTGAGCGTCAAGAAGCGTGCCTGCGGAGCATGTTTCAAACAGCTCGAGCCCAAGCTGATTCAGGAGATCAAGAAAGGCGAGCGCCTGATTACATGCGACTCATGTGGAAGAATTCTGGTCTGGACCGGAGAGGATTAATAGGGAGAGCATAAAAAATCAGTCATTTCAGGCAAGGTAGGTCGAAAGTCTGTGACTTTTGACACCCCTTTTGCGAAGAAAAAACCGTCAAATCTCACATAGATTTGACCTGCGAGAGATTAAGAAGAAGATGGAAGATAAGATTATCGGGACAGCATTAACTTTTGATGATATCCTCCTGGTGCCTGCGCACAGCAAGGTACTCCCCAAAGAGGCCGACGTAAGCACGCGTCTGGTGCGGGATATCACCTTGAATATACCGGTGGTGGCTTCGGCTATGGACACAGTCTGCGAGGCGGAGCTGGCGATTGCGCTGGCGCGCCAGGGCGGGCTTGGTTTCATTCACAAGAATATGTCGGCCGAGCAACAGGCGGTCGAGGTGGACAAGGTCAAACGTTCCGAGTCCGGAATGATTGTCAATCCGATTACTCTTTCTCCGGATGAGCCGATCGGCAAGGCGCTGGAATTTATGGAGCGTTTTTCCATCTCCGGTATTCCGATTACCGAGAATAATAAGCTTGTCGGGATTATCACCAATCGCGACCTGAGGTTCCATCGTAACCTGAATCTTAAGATTTCGGATGTGATGACCAAGGATAACCTTATTACCGTGCCGCCCGATACAGATATGGAACGGGCCAAGGATCTTCTGCACGAGAACCGAATCGAGAAGCTTCCGATTGTTGACGAAGAAGGTTATCTGAAGGGCATGATTACGGTGAAGGATATCATGAAGAAGATCATGTATCCGAATGCCTGCAAGGATGACAAGGGACGTTTACGTGTGGGGGCAGCTGTCGGTGTATCCGGCGATATGCTGGGGCGTGCCCGGTTACTGGTTGATTCCGAGGTAGATGTGCTGGTAATTGACTCCTCGCATGGACATCATGAGGGAGTCCTGAATGCGGTCAGGAAAATCAAAAAGAATTTCCCGGATGTCGCACTGGTAGCAGGAAATGTGGCCATGGAGGCGGGCGCAGAGGCGCTGATCAAGGCCGGCGCTGAATGTGTGAAGGTCGGAATCGGTCCCGGTTCGATCTGCACCACCCGTGTGGTGACGGGTGCAGGTGTGCCCCAGGCGACAGCGATTATGAACTGCGCCAAGGCCTGCCAGAAACATGATATTCCATTGATAGCTGATGGCGGTGTAAAGTATTCCGGAGATATTACCAAGGCTATCGCCTGCGGGGCTGATTGTGTGATGATCGGGTCGCTTTTTGCGGGCACTAAAGAATCACCGGGTGAGATTGTGCTGTATGACGGTCGTTCATATAAAGTCTACCGGGGTATGGGTTCAATCGAGGCCATGCGCCAGGGTTCCGGTGACAGGTATTTTCAGCATAATGAGGATATCAAGAAGCTGGTGCCGGAGGGTATTGAGGGACGTGTACCTTATAAAGGCGAGCTGGCGGAGACGATCTATCAATTGATCGGCGGACTGCGCGCCGGTATGGGTGTCTGCGGGACGAAGACGATTGCCGACCTCAAACGTGACGGCAGGTTCGTACAGATTACCAACGCCTCGCTTTTCGAGTCGCATCCCCACGATGTGCAGATCACCAAGGAAGCGCCGAATTACCGGTCAAGGATGTAGAAAAAAAATTTCGCGGCGCACAAAATAGATTTAGATTATGGGTGGCACGCTCAAATTAAATTGGGCGTGCTTTTATATATGGGTACCTGCCCAAAGCGAGTATGGGCAGGCCACCCTTATGATGCTGAGACTTTTCCCAAGCTGAAGCTTGGGGCACCCGACCAGGTGAGCCTGTTATCAGAGCGAAGCGATTGTTTGATTCGAGAAAGATTCTTCGGTCCGTCATTGGCCGGATTTATTGTCGCTTTGCTTCCTCAGAATGACTGCAATCATAAATATTTTACTCGAAAGCATGGTGAAAAATGGCCTTTTTAATGCGAAAACATCTATTGACAAGTTTGGGGCTATTTATTAAATTCCCGCACAATTTTCGGTGGAATTGAAAAACCAGGAGTTAATCTTGTGAAAGAATACAAAATCGAACAGCTGCGAAATATAGGATTGGTCGGGCATGGTACCTCCGGTAAGACATCTTTTGCTGAGGCTATTCTCAATATCGGCGGCGTAACCAGCCGTCTGGGAAAAGTGGATGAAGGTAATACGGTTTCGGATTATACGGAAGAGGAGATTAACCGCAAAATCTCGATTTCAGCCACCGCCTTGAACATTGAATACAAAGGAAACAAATTCAATATAATCGATATGCCCGGCTACGCCGATTTTATCGGCGAAGTTGTGGGCGGACTGCGGGTTGCGGATGTGGCCGCGATTTTGTTCGATGCCACCGGCGGAGTCGAAGTCGGCACCGAAATGGCTTTCCGCTATGCCGACAAATATAATACGCCGCGATGTTTCCTTATAAATAAGATCGAAAAAGAGCATGCGGAATTCTCCTCCAAAGTGCAGATTCTGCAGGACTATTTCGGCATCCACGTCATTCCGGTCCAGCTGCCAATCGGCGAAGGCCTGAATTTCAAGGGAATTGTGGACCTGATCAAGATGAAAGCGTACAGCTATGATGATACTGGCAATGCTACAGCGATGGATATTCCCGAGGATATGAAATCGGCGGCCCAGGAAGCTCATGAGAAGCTGATTGAAAACGTGGCCGAAGCTGATGACGCACTGTTGGAGAAGTTCTTTGATGCCGGTGAGCTGTCGCCTGAGGAAATCCAGGCCGGGCTGAAAAAAGGTATCAGCGAGCAGAATATTTATCCTGTGTTTGCGGTGTCGTCAC
>JAABVY010000249.1 GCA_011777135.1 Candidatus Zixiibacteriota bacterium
AATGATGTTCCCGGCACTGATTATTGCATAGGCTTCAGCACCTGCGTAACCCGCACAATCCAGATGACCAACAGCCTGCGCACCTCGGCCGGATCGCACGAGCGTTTCCTGGTGCTGGAGGTCTTTGGGCGTTACGCCGGCTTCACCGCCATGCTTCCGACTATGGCCGGCGCGGCCAATAGATGCGTGATACCCGAACATAAGTTTAATATCGAAAGACTGACCGAGCTCTTGACCGAAGACAGACACAAGAATCCGAGTAAATATTCTGTCGTGCTTGTTTCCGAGGGTGCGATGTTCGAGGGCGGTGAGATGGTATTCCGGGACACCGAAAAGGATGCCTATGGTCACATGAAGCTGGGAGGAATCGGGGATCTGGTGTCTGCCAGGCTTAAAGAGATTTCACCAAAATTCAATAATGACAGGCCAATTAATGTCATAAACCAGAAACTCGGCTATCTCGTCCGGGGTGGCGACCCTGACGCTATCGATTCAGTGGTTCCTATGGCCTATGGCAATCTGGCACTCGACCTGATACTGAACGGCATTCATGGACGCCTGGTAGTGCTGAAAAATGGCCGTTATGATAATGTACCCATAGATGTTGTTACCAGCACGAAGAAATTCGTCAATGTTGAAAGATATTACAATAAAGACAGGCTTCGCCCCCAATACAAAAGTTTCGAGATGCAGCCGCTATTTATCATGGCCAGCGATTAAGAAGAAATTTTGCGGAATTTGGCCCATCCTGATAGTTGGATGGGCTTTTTTACTAGCTTCAGTAAAAACTGATCAGGGGAGATTCTATTTATTGCTGTAGGACATGAATATATCAAGTGTAGTAATCTCATTACCGCGGACAGTAATCTTCGATGTGAATGTCTGGTAGTAAGAATTGGTGGCCGATATATCCTGCGAACCTATGGGGACATTACTCAATGAATAATGGCCGCTCTTGGCAGTCGTATCAACTGCGCCGCCACAGGAAACAATGATGTTTGCAATCGGTTTCAGGCTGCCGGCAAGATAAACATGGCCGGTCACACCACCCGAAGCAGCGCTTGAAGGACCATAGCTGCCTTTCTTTTCGCATCCTCCCGCCGCAAACAGGAGCAGCAAAGCAGATGATAAAACCAATACTGTGAGAAGCCTCTTTATTTCTGGCATTTTCATAGATCAAATCCGTATAAAACCTTACATGAAAAAACTATTATACATCCGTAAAATGTCAATGAATTAATTGAGCCAACCAAAAAGAATACTAGTTGCGCTTGACTATCGGCAGGCATTATTATTATGTTTCAGTTTGTGTTCAATAAAACAGGGGAGAAGGCAAATGAAATCAAATAAAACAATCCCGATAACTCATTTACTCACAGCAATTTTTGCTTTTACGATGTTTATTGGCTGCGGAGGCGGAGAAGAACAACCGGAGGAAAAGCCGGAAACTGAACTGGCTGAATATTTTCCGCAGACATTCACCGATACCGATATTGAGAGGATTTCCGATGTCCAGGTTTATGTCGGTCAATCATTGTACGAATATATCGATGGCGGGGCTGAGCTGTATCACCTCTATAATTTCGAAAGAGTTGCCACAGCCAATTACAAAATGGGAGATCATGAAATCGTCATGGACATCTATCAATTCGATACGCCGGTAAATGCCTACGGTCTGTACAGCCGTGTGCGCCCGCCGGCGGAGAATATAATTTCGCTGGGGGTTGAAGGCTTTAAGGGTGTCGGCAGTCTGGAATTTGTGAAGGGGAGATATGTGCTCAGGTTTACCGGGTATGATCAGTCGGATCAGACTCAGGCGATGATAGATACTATGGCGCAGAGAATGGAGACCGTTGTCCCCGGTATCATAAGCAAACCTGATGGATTCGGGCTCTTTCCGTTCCAGAATATGATCGGGGGGACCGACGTTATTCATGCGGATTCTTATCTGGGACATTCATTTTTATCTGATGTATATGAGCGCCAGTATGCATTTGGTGGTGACACTCTAATCCTGTTCTATACTGATGATTCTACCGGGGAGACTTATCTGCTCTGGGCCAAGGAGGTGGAGGATACCAGGGAAGACGTAGATCTTTC
>JAABVY010000204.1:0-5944 GCA_011777135.1 Candidatus Zixiibacteriota bacterium
GCACGATGGAAGAATATTTCATATTGACCGAGCCAATTGGCGATAATACATCAAATGCGGTAGGAAGTGAGATTGATTTCACAACCAAATATAATATTTATGAGAATCTCGATGCGCAGGGCGGTTTGTCGATATTCTTCCCATCGGATGACTGGCAGGGCGATGACTCCGACACCGGCACCTGGTTCTATTTCATGCTGACGGCGGGATTGTAGCAGAAATTGATCGCGGCGAACGAGGGNNCACCTGGTTCTATTTCATGCTGACCGCGGGGCTGTAGAGTGGATCTGAAAAGGTTTCGTAGGGCAGATTCCTGCGAACCTGCCATCGCCGACAAATGAATTTGTCGGCGGCACCCGCGGCGCACGAGGACGTACGCCGCGCACAAATGTTGACAGCTGGATTGTAAAAAGGATACGAGAAAAAATTGCAGGGCAAAACCCTTTAGCGTTTTGCCTATTTGGGATTTGAATTTGGAATAGGCAGAATCACTACACTTCGTTTCGGATTCTGCCCTACTCCTGGATTTTAGCAAGTTTGATCAGCTCTTGAGCCGAAAGCGGTGAACTGGGCGGCATATCAATTGAGGGCGGAGCAATTATGCGGAAAATCGCGCATTCGATGATTATTATGGCTACACTACCATCACTAGTATCATCCTTTGATTTGCCCGATGAAGTCACCGAAGATATAAAATACGCCCATATAATGCCAAAGCCTAAGATTGCGATAGATTCCGAAGGCTCAATTCATATTCTCTTTTTATCCTCAATACTAGATGAACCTACAAGCGATGAAATACTTCAATATATAAAATATGATGGAAGCTCAGGTGCAAGGATCACCAAATATCCATTGAGAGGCTTTTTCTCTGGAAGTACCCATCTGTATGTCTCTGATTCTGGAAGTTCCTTTACTACCTTTGCGATACATGAATACGGCGATGATGTCATCATATATAATGAAAATGATGACTCTTATATTAAAAAAAGCCTGCTTGAAGGCGCTACTGGAGGATATGCCAGCTTATTGCCAGGTTGCCGTTTAATATATCGCGGCAAAGCTAATAAATCCGCATTTATCATAATAGATCAGAATGGAAATCAGGGAAAAGTAGGCAGCATGCCTCATTTTCAAGGTCAATTAGAGGCTCTGCCATTTGGAATTTCCTCTAATAAAGCGCCTCAATTAATTTCCTTTGATGGAAATGAATTATATATAATTGGCCCTTCATCCCGTGATAATCATAACAGAATAGCAATTATAAAATACAATCTTTCATACGAATTGATTGAGGACTATTCAGAAATAGATTTGATCAAAGAATCACGAGTGATAAAAACCGATATTCCCTTCAATGAAATCAGAGCGGTCGCAATTGATGGTGAGAAGTTGTTTATCGCGGCAAGCACAGACACCGGCGGAAAGAATGGATTATGCTATTTCACATTAAACAAAGATCTTGTAATACCTGAAACAAAACAGGAGTTGTCTGTATTTCCTGAGCATGAACCAACATTAGCTGACATATCGATTCAAAGACAGATCATATGGTTCATGTACTCTGAAGAAAAAAGAATACTGGGCAAATTTTATCGGTTAGCAATTACGGAAGATAAAATTTATATATCCGAATCAGAGAATTTGATCGACCATGTTTATTTGGAAAAGAAGAAACGCAGGGACAGGTAAAATTGCTAGGGTGCCCAAGCTTTAGCTTGGGATCAATTGTGAAATATAAATCCAATCTGAAAATCGGGGCACCCAGACTATCATTATGATAACCATCCGCGAAATGAAAAAAGAAGATATCAACAATGTGAGTGAATTATTATGCTCGTCATACAGACATCTTATTCAAATAGAAAACTACAGCAAATTAGAACTGGATTTTCTGCTTACGAAACGTGGCTCAGTGGAAACTATCCTTAGGGAATCGCAGACCCAGAAATATTTCGTTGCTTTTGAGGACAAGATATTGGTCGGCATGGCATCGATAGGCGGCTGTGAAATAACAAAGCTATATGTTCATCCGGGATGGCATGGCAAAGGCATCGGCCGCCAACTTTTCAAATACTGCAAGAATGAGATTTTTCGGGGTGGTCATAAGGCGCTTAAAGTTGTTGCCGTAGGAGAATCAGCACTTCCATTTTATATCGCTATGGGCATGCGGGAAATTGAGAGAAAGAAATGCAGAGCCCCGGGATTTTCAGAAAGAACTGGCATAATTCTAAGGATGTCATTGGATTAACGAACTAATATCCCACCCCTTTAGGGCCGATTTCGTCCAACGGAATTGAGCACTCTGTCCCGCGAAGGATATATTGGTTCCTCTCAAAATTTTCTCAAAAAAACTCTCACTTCGCACTTGATTTTTTCTGCGGAACTTTTATATTGCCCCGCTGTTAGCACTCTTATTAAGTGAGTGCTAATAATGACAGGTGGATAAATTAAGTCCAATATATCGAGTTAAGTGATTAAAAAATAAGGAGGTTCGCATGAACATTCAGCCTTTGGCAGACAGGGTTCTGGTTGAGCCAATGGAACCCGCCGAAGTCAAAAAGGGCGGAATTATTATACCTGACACCGCCAAGGAAAGGCCCCAGGAAGGCAAAATCATCGCAATCGGCTCCGGCCGTGTGACCGATGAAGGCAATAAAGTCAATATGGAAGTGTCCGTGGGCGACAAGATCCTCTACGGCAAGTACTCCGGCTCGGAAGTCCGGGTCGAGGACAAAGAGTATTTGATCATGCGTGAATCAGATATTCTGGCAGTTGTGAAAGAGTAAAATAAAAGGAGATGATAAATTATGGCTAAGATGATTGAATACGATACCATAGCCCGCGACCACCTCAAAAAAGGTGTGGACAAGCTGGCTAATGCGGTCAAGGTCACATTGGGACCGCGCGGCCGCAATGTTGTAATAGACAAGAAGTTCGGTTCGCCGACCATTACCAAGGACGGGGTAACGGTCGCAAAAGAAATTGAACTCGAAGATCATTTCGAGAATATGGGCGCCCAGATGGTCAAGGAAGTCGCTTCCAAGACCTCCGATATCGCCGGTGACGGTACCACCACCGCAACTGTGATGGCCCAGGCGATTTTCCGCGAGGGTATCAAGAACGTTACCGCCGGCGCCAATCCGATGAGCCTTAAGCGCGGTATCGATCTCGGTGTCAAGACCGTGGTCGATGAACTCCAGAAGCTTTCCCGCCCGGTGGCTGGAAAGAAAGAGATTTCACAGGTCGGCACGATCTCATCCAATAACGACAAGCTGATCGGCGATTTGATTGCCGAAGCGATGGAGAAAGTCGGCAAGGACGGTGTGATCACGGTTGAAGAGGCCAAGGGTACAGAGACTGAGCTGACCGTAGTCGAAGGTATGCAGTTTGACCGCGGTTACCTCTCACCATATTTCATCACGGATCCGGATAATATGGAAGCTGTATTGGAAGATCCGATGATCCTGATCCACGACAAGAAGATCTCGAACATGAAAGACCTGCTTCCGATCCTGGAGAAAGTTGCCCAGATGGGCAGGCCGTTGATGATAGTTGCTGAAGATCTTGAAGGCGAAGCCCTGGCCACACTGGTGGTCAACAAGCTGCGCGGCACGCTCAAGGTCGCCGCTGTCAAGGCTCCCGGTTTCGGCGATCGCAGAAAAGCCATGCTGGAAGACATCGCCATCCTGACAGGCGGCAAGGTGATTTCCGAGGAGCTCGGATTCAAACTCGAGAACACAGTGGTTTCCGATCTCGGTACCGCCAAGAAAGTCAACATCGATAAAGATAATACAACCATAGTCGAGGGCGGCGGAAGCACCGAAGAGATCAAGGCTCGTATCGGACAGATCAAAAAGCAGATCGAGGATACGACCTCCGACTATGACCGTGAGAAACTTCAGGAACGTCTGGCTAAGCTGGCCGGCGGTGTTGCGGTTATCAATGTCGGCGCAGCAACTGAGACCGAAATGAAAGAGAAGAAAGCCCGTGTCGAGGACGCTCTTCATGCTACTCGTGCGGCGGTTGAAGAGGGCATCATACCCGGCGGCGGAGTTTCCTTCCTGCGCGCTATGAAGGCTCTGGATAGTGTCAAGGCCGAGGGCGACGAGAAGATCGGCGTCAATATTGTAAAGAAGGCGCTCGAAGCCCCGATCCGTCTGATTGCTACCAATGCCGGAGTTGACGGTTCGATCGTTATCAACAAGGTCACCGAGCTCGATACCAACCATGGTTATAATGCGCAAACTGATCAGTATGTTGATATGCTCGAGGATGGTGTAATCGATCCGACCAAGGTTGCCCGTATCGCTCTCGAGAATGCCTCATCGATCGCCTCCCTGCTTCTGACAACCGAAGCGATTATTTCCGACAAACCCTCCAAGGAAGGTGATGAAGGCGGCATGCCCGGCGGAATGCCTCCCGGAGGAATGGGCGGCATGGGCGGAATGTATTAATCAAAAATCCGCATTTAACGATATAAAGCCCTGCCTTTCGGCGGGGCTTTTTTTATTTGAGTAATGAGCTCCGCGGATTATTGAGGCTGTTTAATAGGCTTGCCTTAATTTACGGATTTTATTAGATTAGAAGGCTTTGACAGAACAAATTGCCTTGATTTGTGTTGCTTGAATATTGAAGATAAGGAAAGAGAAAGGAAATAAAGTATGCAGGACGTATTTGATTTCGCCATGCAGATGGAAGAGGATGGCAGAGATTATTATGAGGAGATGGCCTCGAAGACTAAAATCCCCGCTCTGAAGAAGATTCTTACAGGCCTGGCCGACGACGAAAGACGTCACTACCAGATTTTTAAGAACCTTAAGGAGCNNTAAGGAGCAGCACTCGGATCGGGTCTCACAGCTTTCGGAAAAATCCACAACGATAATGAGCGATGCCAAAAATATTTTCGAGCAGTTATCCGGAGACGAGGTCGAGGTAGATACTGCCGGTGACGCTATCGAGGTCTGGGAGCATGCCCAGGAAATCGAGAAAAAGAGCGAGGATTTTTATCGCGAAAAAGCCGGTGTGGTCCCTGATAAAACCGCCAAAGATCTTCTGAACAAGATTGCTGATGAGGAACATAAGCACTGGGCCCTGATCGAATCTGTCATGCAGTTCCTGCATCGACCAGACAGATGGCTCGAAGATGCTGAATGGAACCATCTCGAAGAGTACTAATTCAACTTTGGGAAATCGCGGGGAGACGCCGTCACAGGAGATGGTCTCTCCCCTTTTTGATATTTTGACCATATATTGCGGGCTATCAAATAAAGGAGAATAAAATGTCGGAAAGCAGTGGAGCTTCTACCGGTAAGAAGGGAGCGCCTCGATGGGACCTGGAATCCGTGTTTCCGGGGGGCAGCAAATCCGAGGAATACAAACAATATAGAGAAAACCTGAAGAAGGACCTTGATGCTCTTGAATCCCGCATGAAGTCGATCAAGGATAAAGCCGATCAATTGAACCGCGGTGAAATCATCAGCCTCATAGAGGAACTTCAGGACTTACACCAGAAAGTAGAATTGGTACATTCATTTGCCGGATGTTTGTCAGCTGCCGACGTAAAGGACGATCACGCTTATCATGTCTATTCCGAATCCCAGGGCTATGAATCGCAGTGGGAAAACCTGATGACCACCCTGGAATCATTCATCCTGGAAATGAGTGACAGCGCCTGGGAAAATCTGCTTAAGGATGACAGGGTTAAACGAATCAGCTTCTATCTGGATGAATTGCGCAGAATCGCCAAGATCAAAATGCCTCCGGACAAGGAAGCGCTGGTGCTCGACCTGGCAGTCAACGGGTATCATGCCTGGAACAATATTTACACCAAGATGGCCGGCGACAGCTCTGTTGAATTCACAGAAAACGGCAAGTCCGAGGAGATTTCTCTTGGACAGCTGGCGCTCAAGATGGCATCGCCGGACAGGGATATCCGAAAAAA
>JAABVY010000204.1:6037-7559 GCA_011777135.1 Candidatus Zixiibacteriota bacterium
GAAGAAGCTCATGGGAGCCGACACATTTTGCTGGTATGATCAGATTGCACCGGTCGGAAAATCATCGAGAGAATTCAGCTTCGATGAGGCTTCGAGGTTTATTATCGAGCAAACCCGGGATTTCTCGAAAGACATGGCAGATTTTATCAAACATGCCCTTGGCAATAACTGGGTTGAGGCCGAGAACCGTCCCGGCAAAGCCGCGGGAGGCTTCTGTACCGGGCTGGGAGAGGTCAAGGAGAGCCGTATCTTCATGACCTTCGAAAGCAATTACGATAGCCTTTTAACTCTGGCTCATGAACTCGGACATGCCTATCATCATTACGTTCTCAAGGATGATCCCGCCTTTGCGCAATTCTACCCCATGGGATTGGCCGAGACTGCCTCGACATTCAATGAGCTACTGGTAACCGATGCCGCGCTTTCGCAGGTCAGTGATCCGCAGGAGAAGATCATGCTTCTGGACCAGAAGATCGGGAACGGATTTGTGATGTTCTGCAATATCCATGCACGATATATTTTTGACAGGAGTTTCTACAAAGAGCGGGCTAAGGGAACTGTAAGCAAGGACCGTCTGAACGAACTGATGCTGGATTCGCAGAAAATTGCGTTCTGTAATATGCTCGATGAGAACGGATATCATCCGGAGTTCTGGGCCTCGAAACTGCATTTCTTCGAAACATACGTTCCGTTTTATAATTTCCCCTATACATTTGGATATCTGTTTTCAAATGCAGTCTATCATCGCGCTAAAGATGAGGGAA
Source organism: Candidatus Zixiibacteriota bacterium (assembly GCA_011777135.1). Classification (GTDB taxonomy): domain Bacteria; phylum Zixibacteria; class MSB-5A5; order JAABVY01; family JAABVY01; genus JAABVY01. The sequence goes on from JAABVY010000204.1 coordinate 6,802, forward strand.
AGTCGTTTGCGGAAACATACCGTGAGCTGTTGTCGGATACAGGTGTGATGACTTCTGAAGATGTTGCGAAGAAATATCTCGATGCCGACCTGACCGATCCGGCCTTCTGGAAATGGGTGACCGACAAGGCCACCGACGATATCCCGGAATTTGTGCAACTGGCTGAAAAAGCATAACGAGATAATCGTAGGTCAAATCCTTCCGGGATTTGACGTGTTTTGTGCCCCATCCCCTGCAGGGATGGAATTGATCGGGAAGGTGACCCAATCTTCAGATTGGGAGGGATTTATCGAGAGAGATCCCAAGCTAAAGCTTGAGGCACCCCGACCGGAAATACGCGGCGCACGAGACGTACGCCGCGCACGAATCTATTTGTCATTCCGAGGGAGTCCCGATATTTGGTCGAGGACGACCGTGGGAATCTCAGCCGATGTATCGAGAGCATCGCAAGAGATTGCCATGTCGCTACGCGCCTTGTAATGACGACGAAAAGAGATCATGCTGGGTACACTCGTAAATACAGCCGCTGTTATCGCGGGAAGTCTGGTGGGGATTTTGATCCATGCGCATCTCCCCGACCGTCTCACGCGCATAGCCTTCCAGGGCATCGGACTCTTCACGCTCTTTATCGGCGCTAAGATGGCATGGGAGACGCAGAGCCTTTTGATCCTGATCTTCAGCATGGTGATCGGCTCGATAATCGGAGAACTGATTGATCTGGACAAACATCTGGGGAATCTGAGCGAGAAGCTCAAGGC
>JAABVY010000260.1 GCA_011777135.1 Candidatus Zixiibacteriota bacterium
TCTCTCGGACCGGTCTTTTTTCAGGGCTTTCCGGATTGCATCAGAGCAGCCCTCCGGCAAGTTGACGGTTTTCAGCGGTTCAAAATCAATTTGCCCGGATGTTATCTTCTTCATGACAGTAAAGTCAGAATCTCCCTGAAAAAGCTCCTCGCCTGTGCACATCTCATAGAATACAGAACCAAGAGAGAAGATATCACTCTGCCGCGTCGCTTCCTTTCCTTCCAGCTGCTCGGGAGACATATAGGCAACTTTGCCCTTAATAAAACCGGTCTGGGTCTTCTGAACTATACGGTTGCGGGCTTTAGCGATGCCGAAGTCTATCAGCTTGACCGAGCCTTCGACCGTCAGCATAATATTCGAGGGTGATATATCTCTGTGCACAATATTAAGCGGCTGTCCGGATTTTCTATCTTTAAGGTTATGCGCATATTCAAGGGCCTTGCAGATTTCACTGACAATGTGCATAGCCATATTTTTCGGCATTGTTTCATTTCGATCGTTGTAATAATCTATCACCTCTCGCAGATCCACTCCCTCGATAAACTGCATAATGATGAAAACACGATCATCGGGAGTCTTCCTGAGGCTGTAAACCTGGACTATGTTGGGATGGTTCAGGCGGGCAGTATTGACAGCCTCGTCAATAAACATATCGACATACTGTTTTTCACCGAGGAGTGATTTTACGATCTCTTTTATCGCCACGGGACGATCCAGAGTCAAATCCCAACCGTAATATATGGTGCCGAAACCGCCCGCTTTGATCTCGCGGATGATTTCATACTGATCATCTATAATCCTGCGCGCGCTCATTTTTTCTCCGGCGCCTCCGCAAATCCGAATTTTATCGGATCGGTGGCAATAATCATCGCCGCCATTATCTTGGGAACATACTCCACCGTCTCATCGTGGAGCATGTCATTTTTCACAAGGTACCAGAATCTATTCTGCTCGATGACATCCATCCTCATCAGGGCATTTCTAACTCTTCCCAAACCGGTGTTATAGGATGCCATCGCCAGCATATACGAATTATACAAATTATATAATTGTTTAATATATTTACAAGCAGCTTCGGTGGATTTTTTCGCATTGATGCGTTCATCCATATTATTATTGACTGCCAGGCCAAAGTCACGTGCCGTTGCCGGCATAAATTGCCACAGCCCCCGGGCACCGGCGGGAGAGGTGGCGGTGCTGTCATAGCCGGATTCCACAAATGCCAGATAAGCGAACTCCTCAGGCAACCCGGCACCTCTTAACATACGCCGTACCATTCCCATGTGCATTTCCGACCTCTCAAGGGAGCTTTCAAACCAATTACGAAGATTACTTGTGAACTTGTCTACATATTTTACGGTGTTCTCGACAAAAATGAGCGGTATTTCGTCTTGCGGATCGCCCAGATCACTCGAGAGTCTTACCAAGCGATAATTAACGTATTCCTGAAGGGTCTGCCTCGCAAGACGTCTTTCCTCCTCCCAGGGTTGATATACATAGCGGTATCCCGCACCTGCCAGAAGAAGAATGAATATGATCGGCAGGAGTACTTTCATGACCCTTGTGAATAAGGGACGTCTGAATTTTGCCCCTTCGCCTATTCCAATTTGTGGCCCCTTTTCCCCTATCATGACACTGTCGCCGAATTTTAATGTTGCTGTGGAAACTCTCTTTCCATTGACATAGGTGCCGTTAGTCGAACCCAGGTCCTTGATCGATATCGTCGGAGGAATATAATTTATTTCAGCATGAACCCGTGAGACCATCGGTT
>JAABVY010000277.1 GCA_011777135.1 Candidatus Zixiibacteriota bacterium
TGTGCTCTACCAACTGAGCTACATGGGCACAGATTTTGCTCGACAAAAAAAATCGGACATCTGTCCAATGTAAAACCCATAAAATACAGACAAGAAACCCCTTGTCAAGCAATTTTTTTAAGAAAAAATGTTGTTAGGAATAGACAATCTCTGACCCATCCCGCACAGATTGTTTCAACGTTTCATATCGGAAAATGATCCCGAAATTTAATAAAATTTTCAAAAAAATCCATTTTTATAAATCCCATGACTATCAACGATTTAGCAGGAATCGAGTGCTCCGGCAATAAAAATCAACCGTCTATCATTGCGTAACTAATTGAAAATTATACGTTTATGGGAGCGGTCTTGTTTTGAGACAATAAAAATAGCGGGAGACGGGACTCGAACCCGCGACCAACAGCTTGGAAGGCTGTGACTCTAGCCAACTGAGTTACTCCCGCAGGCGATCTGAAAATTTACATATCTATACGATTTTTGCAAGATATTTTTTGATAATTCGAATTCCCTTATCCCCTGTTGGCCGAAATCGAGAGCAGGAATATACCTGCAATGGTCAAAATTATACCGGCGGCAGTCACCAGATCAAGACGTTCCCTGAAAAATATCAATCCCGATATAACCATAATCAAAGTCGCGCCTGCAAATATGATCGGCCCGGCTATTGCCAGAGGGGCATGATGCCTGAAAGCATAGAAATAAAAGATTGAACCTCCGCCTATGAATAATCCACCCAGTATTGCATAAAGCATACCCTTACCCGTTATCGAGGCGATATCCAGCTTTATCGAACGGCCAAAGAGGATATACACCAGGACCAGCATGGCCGCCGAGAATTCCAGAATAAATGCCGCCATCGCGTCAGTCATACGTCCCGCCGCCATCTTGGCAAAAATATTATAAGCCCCAAATAAAAACGCCGCCGCAAGTGATGCCAGTAGCCATTGTTTCATACTTTGTCCTCACACTCCTATTATAACAAATCTATGCAGGATAACATATACAAGATACAAGACAAAAAAGAGGGCCAGGACAGAACCGAAGCCGATCAGCGGAATAAACAGGATCGATATAAATATACCCGCCAGCGACGCCCCCAGCAAATCCGCCAGGTAGAATCGGCCCGGTGCCTCGGTCCCATATTTGTGTTTATAGCTGACCGCGGCATAATTGAAGAGGTAACCCGAAAATCCGCCAGATAAAAATGATAATCCCAGGATCAGCAAATATTTGAAAAAGTGATGGCCCTCCAATCTGTTTATTATGGCCAGTCCAAATAGCACAAACACTCCTATGATTGCACCAAGATAAAACCACTTCTTCATAAATATGGTTGTGCCTTTCGAGCGCAAAGGCAATGCACCCCCGAGCGCCATGCCCACCATGAAGAGCCCAATCAGGAGTCCGATCTGGCTGTAGACATTTCCCAGATGCGATTGATATAGAATAAGAAGTGACATCTCCAATGTAATACCTGAAAATCCAGCCAGGAAGCAGATCGAGAAGTAGGCCGGCCTGAGCACCGATCTCTTCAGCAGATTCAGGAGGGAAATCAAAGGAAGAAAGAGCAGAATATAGATCAAATACTTATTTTCTTTCCAGAATTTGAGGATGCTCTCCTCCAGTCCTGAAAAGCGGCTGGCCCAGAGAATGGAATTATAATAATATACCACCGGACGTGAAACGGTATTAACCGCACTCAGTTCATTATTATAGATCTGATTTGCCTTTAGCAGATTGAACTCGTCCAGCCGATAGGACAGGTAGACCGAATCCACAAAGGTAGTACTGATTCCATTCTGTTCTTTGCATTTCAAAAGGACATCGGTATCAAGACCAATCATTGCTGAATCGTTACTGGCAAGAAAAATATAGTCATCCCCCGGGATTATTTTTATATTTTCGAACCTTGTCCGCAAGGCGTTATATATCGTACCCAGGAACTCCTGCAAATCTCTTCCGATCAAGTGAGCGCTGCCCGGCAGCGAGAATGACAATACGCAGTCATCTTGAAGATGACTTGAGAGGCGCTCGAAAAAGTCCACGGTGAAATAGCGGTTGCCCACAGCGTCGGTCGGATTCGAGATATTTATAATAACGAAATCATAGTCTTCTCCATCATCAGTAATATTTATGTAAGGATCACCCCAATCGTAGCTGACCGCTGGATTCATGTAGCTCTGACCGGCAGGTTCAGGAAGATATCTGACGAGGAAATCCAGAAGAATCTTATCGTTTTCAAAAATATTAACTCGGGCATTTTCATATTTCAGTATCTCGGCGATTTTGTCGGGCGGGCAAATTCCAATCATCGCTATATTTTTCACATCTGCCTTCTGCCATAGCGTCAGATGGATCTCCTCGGCTTCCTGGACCTGAGGATAAGAAAAGAAACTTAAGCCGTCAGAATATAATGTATACTGCGACTCATATTCAGTGAGCGTCAGATGCTGATATGCTGTGTTAGTCTGGGCGACCACTTCTTGATTTTCGAATTGATTCCCGAACTGCCCCAGGGCGAATGCCACGCCTGCGAATACACACATTACCCCCACAGTCACACGCGGCGGCATCAGCAGAAGCTTCTTGTCCATTTTGATAAACATAATAGCCACTATCAGCAGAAAGAGTAGCAAAGCTGTATATCTATCGGGGATCAGGGTCAGGCAGATGAAAGTCAATAATACTCCTCCGGCCAGAGAACCGAGGGATTCCACCACATAGACAAACGATAGAGAGGTTATCCTTGAATATGCCGACACGGTCTGAACTATACCAACAAATAATGCGCCCGAAAAAAGACATAGAATTATCAGGGATAGAACTGCCGTGGCAGCCATGGTCAGAAGGCCCGTGACCTCTCCCGGTTGAAGATTCCAGATATCATACAGGCGGGGGATAGCCCCGTAAAATACAACCGCCACTAGCCCATAGATAGCGATGGTTGTGTATCGTGAGCCTCTTCTTATTCCAGTCTTCTCAGCCATATAAGCACCCAGACCGGTGAAGAACAGCCAGATGGTNNGAACAGCCAGATGGTAATTATCAATGTGTAGCAGATTTCAGGGGAGCCGAAGATTGAAACCAGTCGGCGTACGTAGAGTATTTGATATCCCAGGGTTACAAAACCATACAGGAAGGGTAAAATAAAAAGATCATACCGGGTAAGCATGACCTAATAGTAAGCATTTAAATGGAGATAACAATACAAAAAACTAAGCCCAGACACCGGGGACAACAGTACCGCAATTTCCGCATTTGCCCTCCTTCAGCTTGGTCTTACCAATCCTGAATCCGCGCCTCTCGATTATAACCTCGCCGCATCCGGGGCAATAGGTATGCTCCCCGCTGTGACCGGGGACATTGCCGATATATGGAAATTTCAGGCCGGACTGCCGGGCAATATCAAAGGCTTTCTCCAATGTCTTGACCGGTGTTGGAGGAAGATTGGTCATCAGATATGTGGGGTGAAACCTCGTGAAATGTATCGGCACACTGTCCGACAGATTGGTCTTAATCCACTGACATAAATCAGTCAGTTCTTTTGTGCCGTCATTCATGGTGGGAACCACCAGATAAACAAGCTCCAGCCATATCCCCTCATCATGCATGATCTTGAGAGCATCAAGCACAGGTTGCAGCTCGCCATTGACGACATCTTTATAGTATTGTTCCGAATACGATTTCAAATCGACCTTGATAGCATCCATTAGAGGTATGATCTTCTTCAACGGCTCTTTTTCTATGTAACCGCCGGTAATCATGACATTCTTTATGCCGCGTTTCTGTCCTTCAATACAAGTATCATGCATATATTCATAGAAGACAACCGGCTCCGAGTATGTATAGGCTACTGTCGGCACTGAACGCTCACGGCAAATCCTGACGATTTCATCAGGCTGCAATTCGACGTTGGTAACCTGCTCAGGACGTACCTGACTGATATCCCAGTTCTGGCAAAACTTGCAATTTACATTACAGCCCGCAGTTGCTATCGAAAACGCCGCCGTGCCGGGATGAAAATGAAACAGCGGTTTCTTCTCGATCGGATCGATATTCATCGCGCAGGCCCTGCTGTGCACAAGGGTATAATATTCACCGCCCTGGTTCTCACGAACTCCGCAGTATCCCCTTTCCAGATCCGTTACAAGACAGTGACGGGGACACAATTCACATTCAATTGCAGTGCCTTCCAGTTTCTTATAATACATGGCCTTGACATGTGAAAGCGTTTCAGTCGTCTCCAGAGCATAGGCGTTCTGGAACAGCGCCAGGCCGTTCTCGAGCGGATTAAACGGCAGACAGGCGCATCCTGCTCCGCATGCCATAGCTTTGATCAATGTCCGTCTTTTCATAAACTTAAGTTATATCTTCCTCTATGATTTCCACCCGCGAAAGGTCCGATTCACCCAGGCCCAGTTTCTTCCCTGTTTCCAGCCAGAGCGGCTCGCGCTTAGCCTCCTTCAGGCTGGGGAGTCCATTCTTTCTACGATAGTCCTCGATTATTTTATAGCCGTAAGCATCAACTGCGATGGGATCAAACGACATGACCACGGTCCCCGGCTTAACCAGATAACGGGAAACATAACCCGGGCCGCCATTATACTGCAGCTTTGTCATATCCAATATGGTAAGAATATTTTTCTCTCTGACAATCGGAAGTGCCGACACTTCGGCTGCATAAGGATCGCAGTTGTCAGGGTGATATTTGTTCGGGTTATGAACAAGGCCATATAGATTTTTCAGCCCGCCCGATATTCCGGCCACAGAGTGATCTTTCAGAATAGGGAAATTTATGTTCTTATCGATCTGCTGCTCGAATATTTTTGATATCAGCGANNTTGATGAAAACTGTCGCTGTAACCAACACCCCTGGAATCGGTACCGAAACATCTAAGGCCGCTGTTGCGGGCATAATTTAGCTTATAACCTGATCTCTCAAGTTCCCTGTTGGTCCTCTCCCAGATGATAATATCGGAGTTTCTGACTCCCGCCGACCGCAGACCGGAAACTATCGCGTCAGCCATCACCGGTGAACTGCAGAGCATCCTTCCCCCCAGGCAATTCGGCTTGATCCCGAATCTGTCTCCGGATTTGCCAATTTTTTTCCAGGCTGAC
>JAABVY010000351.1:0-320 GCA_011777135.1 Candidatus Zixiibacteriota bacterium
CATCTGGAAGAATATCCCTATCGCATGGAATTCGGCACTCCCAATATGGTCGGGATCGCCTCGCTCTGGGCCGGGCAGGAATGGATCAGGGAACAGGGCGGTGTTGATGTCATCTATAAGCATGAGATGAAACTTGCTCGTAAGCTGGCCGACGGTTTCAAGCAGATTGACGGCGTCGAGGTTTACTGCTGCGATAATATGGAAAATCACCTGGCGACTATGACCATCAATGTCAAGGACATGGAAGCCGGAAATGTCGGCATTATGCTGGACGTAGATTTCAGTATAGCAACCCGGACCGGCCTGCACTGCGCGCCGCT
>JAABVY010000351.1:348-2259 GCA_011777135.1 Candidatus Zixiibacteriota bacterium
AAAATCCATGGCGGAGTACGCTTTGCAATCGGACCGTTTAACACCGAAGAGGATATCGATACGGCCATAAATGCTGTCGATGAGATCACCCAGCGCGCCCGTGAAATAAAGAAATCCGTATCATCAGCAGGTTGAAAATATCGATTTTGAATATGAAGAGCCCGGCCGAGATATATGCCGGGCTTTTCATTTATCTTATTGAATAACAGCATCTTATTTACTCCATCCAAAAACACATATATTTTCTTAAGTATCGTATATAATCCCTCCGACAATATAAAGGTAGGTGTTACGGGTATCCAGAACCCGGTTTTACTGTGCAGAATCACCGCAATTGTGGAGGGAAAAATGCGAGCTATTGTAATTCCGGCAGTAATTTGTCTATGCTTATTCTGGCCCTCAGCCGATTGCTCGGCTGATGTAGATATCGGTCTTTCGATTGGGGATGATGGTCTGAAGAGCTTCTATCTGGCAATCGGAGATCATTATAAGGCGCCCGAAAAAGAGATTATTGTTGTCAGACGCAGTAAGATTCCTGAAGAGGAGATGCCGGTAGTATTCTTTCTGGCGAGAAAAGCGGAAGTCTCCCCGGGAGTGATTGTCCAGCTGCGCCTTGAAGGAAAGTCGTGGTGGCAGATAACCGCCCACTTCGGGCTTAATGCGGGCATCTACTATGTTCCCGTGGAAGGCAAACCTTTGCCGCCCTATGGCAATGCTTACGGGCATTACAAGAAGAAAAAGAAGAGCCAGTGGGGGGAAATTGTCCTCTCCGATGCCGACATTATTAATTTCGTCAACCTGCGCTTTATCTCCGAGCATTACGGCTATGCGCCGGATGAAGTGATTAAAATGCGGGCCAATGGGCAGAATTTTGTTCAGATCAATACACAAGTGAAGAACAAAAAGAATAAGTCCAAGACTGAAAAATATGCCGAAGATCAGGAACCTGCCAAGCAGAACAAGGGTCAGGGAAAGAATAAGAAGAAATAAGTCAATGGCAGATCTGGAAAAAATCCCGCCGAACAGCGGGATTTTTTTATTACCGGATCGAGGCATTCTTCAGGATTATCAAAATATTGTCGAAAATTGCTTGCTAAAAACAAGGCCTGCTAATAAATTAAGTATTAGAGGCTAAACCACCTGATATTGCATCAGAGAATTTATTATATCCTGTTTGTGCTCCATTTAAAAAACCCTAAAATGGAGGCAGTCCGATGAAAGCCGCGATTATCTTTACCGGTACGGGCCCAATTCTAATTTTGACTTCTTATGAATCCTTTACCGATCCTAAATTCATCGAAACTCTTAGCGCCAAAGGGATCAAACGCTTTATCGCCTGCGAAATACCGCTCGAACGCGTCAAAGAAAAATATGCTTCCACTTACGAGACTATCATGAATGACGTCAAGCAGGTTGACGACCTGCGGGTGCTTGACTACAACGGTCATAATGTCTTCCACAACTTCTCATTTTCGGAGATGGGTAAAGAGATCAAGTATGAACCTCAGCCGATTTAGGGCCGCGCTGAGGTTTTCTTAGATGGCCTGTGCACGGGAAAAAATGCCCGGCGGATAAGGAGGTCCGCCGGGCATTTAATTTCGGAATAATCTTACCATGCGCCCAGCATTTTGCGCAGCTGCACTATTTGACCCAGGTGATAAGTATTATGATCGGCCACCAGCAATAACTCCCGCAGTATGGTCTGACCGCTTCCATGCGGGATCCTGCTATAGAGATCCACGGAGTTATCTCTGGCCATGTCCTGGAGTTCCTTGAGATCGGCCCTAAACGATTCGATGCTTTTATCCCAGGCGGAATCATCCGGAGGGGCAGAATCTTTGGGCCAGTAATCATCCGGCCAATTCAGCTCCTCGTAATCTGGATTTTTGATAAAATCCAGGATATCCCATT
>JAABVY010000336.1 GCA_011777135.1 Candidatus Zixiibacteriota bacterium
ATCTATCTGCACATAAGGTCCGGAAGTTATCTGCAGTTCTATTTTTACACTCGCATCAGACATCCGCATGGAATTGATCCTCGACTGCGCAAACGCGTAACCGTTATCGGCATACAGATCCACTGCCGATGCAAGCAGTGCCTGAAAATTATCCGAGCTGGCTGCCTTGCTTACAAATCTGCTTTCTAATTCAATTTCCGCTTCCGTCAGAGGGCTCCCGATTATATTGAATTCGATCGAGCCAATGATATATACAGGACCCGAATTCACATTAATTGTGATTAATGAATCGTTTTTGTACGAAATATTTATTTCCGCATCGAAGTAGCCTTTCTTTTCGGCCCTCATATAAAGGCTGTCCTTCATCATCACCACATTATTGCTATCATTTTTGATTTCATCCCAGACCAGCGCCAATTCCTTATGACCGAAAATGTTATCGCCTTCAAATATAATTTTTTGGCCATAGGAAAATCCGCCACAGATCATTATCAATGCAAATGTAAGAACTAAATAGCGCATCAGAAATTGGCCCTCATGCTTAACGTACCCCTGTGACGAGTTTGGAGTCCGGGAATTTTGTCGGCGCTGTATTTAAGCTGAGCGGTTATGTACTTGTTATACTTGAAATTGAAACTTGCGCTCCAGTTAAAGTTGTCGCCGGGACGATTTCCCGCCGCAAACTGATAGGGAATAAATCCATCTTCGCTCGATTCAACACGATTATAAGCAAAATCGGCCGAAAGCCTTCCCTGACCGGCAACTCCGAATGCAGATGAAACCCTGGCGCCATACATGTTTACGGTCAGATCATCCGCTTTGCTGTAATCATGCAGGTACCGCGGCCTGAAAGATAGTTCGAATTGGCGGCCGGAGAAAAATGTCAATTCCGAAAGAATATCATGCTCGCCGAAATCGGCCGAGCCGAAATATCCCGATGTTTCTCTTTCTCGTTTAAAGCGATGCTCCAGCCTGAAGTTCATATTCTGATCGACATTGACGAATACCTTTTCGAATATAATTCTCTGATAACGGTCGCTTTGAAGGTCACGAATTCGGTCGATTATCTTGCTTTCTTCGAACCCGAGACTGATGATGTCGCCTCGGCTGGTGCCGATATTGAAAGTCTGCCTCAAGTCAAAGCGCGAAAAGATCGGGTTGTCCGGATATGTCTCCCAGAACGGCAGGGGGTACAGCAGATTCAGGCGATAGGAATTATCACCGCGTTCCTCGAGATTTATATGCGTTTCTGAATTTAATTGCGACAGGTCTTTGAGAGCTGTGATTATCTTAAGAAAATCAAACCGCAGGTTCATGCTCTTTTCAGAAGACAACCCTGCAGCACCCGTTTCAACCAGTTCATCGACAGCGATGTAATCTCCGAACGGATCACGTACAAAAATCGAATCCTCCAGACGATAATCACCCTGCCCATCCTCCACTTTTATGAAGTTCCGGGCCAGACGGTTTACAAGCTGCCTGCTGAAGCGATATGAAAGATATCCGCTGAAAATGTTTTTCGGGCCCTTAAAATTTATTCTGGAAAGCGATTTGGTTTCGGTCAGGTTTGGCAGCCGTCCTTCAGCATATTCCACCTCCCGCCTCACTATTTCCGATTCGGTGCGGATATTTCCATTCAAAAAAGACCGCTGCATGCCCGCCTCAATCACAAAATCCTCAAAATCATCTCTCCATACAGAGTCAAGACGAGACTGTTGCTTATGGGATATTCCAGCAGAGAATCCTGCATAGGAACTATGTGCATAGTACTGGTCAAAGCTGATCCCGCCCAATGTGTCGGTGCGGGTATCTTTTTCATCTTCCCATCCCGCGGTAATCTTCACGTTTTTAAAAGAGTAATTTCCTGACAGGCTGTTTTGATAGAGACGGCTTGGAAGATCCCGGGCTTCAAAATCGGAGCTTCGATCATCCCGTTTGAAGGCAAAGATCAATTCTCTTGTCGGCTGAATATCTATGCTCAGCAAATTTCTATCTGCCCGGACATAGCCGCCATCCCTGTATCTTCCCAGCAATCCGCCGAAATTGAAAATGTCTGTCAATCCAAGTCTCTGGCTGATTTCAAACTGATCCGAACGTTTGAAGATTGTATCCTGATTGAGGGCCCATTTGCGGTCCAGTTCAACCTGAAGCGATCTTCCCGGGAGGCTGAAGCTCCGCTCCTGCATTGTCATGCGCAAGTCTGTCTGAGCGTGTCGGATCATGCCATTTGAATCTGATGTATCTTTCGGTATAATCGAGGCCACTGCTTCCGCCATGAATCCCTCGTTGTTTTCATCATCTAAAGGAGAGAATAGATTCTCATCATTTGATGAGCCCGATGCTTTTATATTGAAATTGAACAGATTACCGATACCTCCCGAGGCCGCGCCGTACATTGCCCGTGTCCTGGATGGTACCGGGATGAATTCAAATGGAAGGTAGTTGCCCCTGCCAGGGCCGCGATAGATATAGATACCGTTACCAGTATAAACATAATCTCCGGTTCCCTGGTCGACCCTGGAATAGCTGACTTCATAATCGCCAAGGCTGTCGCCTGCAAAACGATAATATTCGTTCCCGAGCGAATCGGTATCCAGAACATATCTTCCCTGACCCTCGCCCACAAACCTGGCGCCATCGCGCACAGCCTGATTACGGTCATCACCTGCATCCTCAAGAATTTCCCGATCTGTATCAGATAAAATTGTATTGACAGGATTCTCTTTTGAATCGCCGATTTCCAGATATCCAAAGGAAGTCTTGAGCCCGCCAGTTGATGAATTAAAGCCAACCTCGCCGCCATAATAATTTCGCCTGTATGATTGATCGAGAAATTCATAATCGACAACAATTCGTGATCTTGAATTCAATTTTATTCTGGGATTGAAAGTTATCTCTCCGAGAGCATAGTCGATTACATAATCCGCTGAGGCCCCGGCTGTAACAAGCCTGCCATCGAGATAGACTTTCTCTGTGCCGCTGACTATCGATGTCCTGGCACCGGTTGGAGTCTTCAGGCTGTAAGGTCCCGAGATTCCATCCCGGGCAAAGAAAGATACCGATCGGAACCTGCCCTTTATCCCCGCCACAGTAGCGCGGCCATTAAAAGCGTTGAGGTTGAGCTCTGCATCGGCGCCTTTGAGCCGTTTAGTAAACGATGAGATTCCGCCCCAGTCATTAGTATAGTCCATATCGCCCAGTAATGCCCTGAAGTGCCTGGCCCGGGCTTCTACCGAAATCGATTCGATATCCTCGAGCGAACTTGATAATCCCGCCACCTGCGGCCGGGCACGGTCGGAAAGCGAGCCTGTCAAGGTCAGCCCTTCAACCGGTTCGCCCTGAATCTGTATATTCAGTGTCTGATCCAGGTCGAAATCCTGCGCATTCCCCGCCGACACTGAGATCGATTTAGAACCGGTCAGAAGGAAAGACTCGCCGCCGACATCGGACTTAGATTTCGCATAAAGATCCTCTTCCGGCTGCCGGTAGACTACCTCAGTTTGCCCTCTTTCCAGTTCGAGCTTGCGCCTGAAAAAATATTCGGGAAGATCATAACCCAGATAGCGATAGCGTAAGATTGATCCGGATATCAGGGTGAGCGGCTGCGCCAGATAAAAGATCCCGCGATTATAGTCAGCTCTCTCAAACTGCAGGTCGAGTATTTTTCCGGATGAATCAGTTAACTGGATTGAACCTTCAAAAATATTTGTATGGGGAAGCGCGAGAATTGTCAGGGTGGTATCGGCGGTGAAATCAATCTCGTGTTCGGCTGAATTTGCTATTGAAGGCATTGAAAGCACAATAGCGGCAAGTAGAGCTATAAATATGTGCGGACTTGATGTCCATTTACTTCTCGACCGGATCATATCCATATATCCGGTTATTGTTGATATCTAAAAGCAAGATTCGACCCCGCCGTCCGGCTGCGATCTCGGCCGGCACGACTTCAGAATCACCATTGATTCGAGGTTTGATCTCGAACAAATAAGAGAGTTTCTTTGAGAATACCTTGACGCTATTCGATTTTGAATCCAGATAATAGAAATAGGATCGGTCGACTGCTATCGCTGTGATGGAATCATCATCTTTCGGAGAATAACGCTTCAAATAGTTGCCAAGATCATCAAAAAGAAAGAGGTCCTCGCCATTTCGACCGGTGACATACAGGTAACCCTCATCGTCTATTACGATCTCTCCCGGTTCGATGAACTTCGAACGTCCCTCGATTTCCTCCAGAAAGCGCCCATTCTGATTGAATTTCAGAATCCGAAGATTACGAGGATCGGATATAAAAATCTCTTTCTGGGAGTTTATTGCAATTCCTGTCAGCTCACCGATTGTCTTGCCGCCAGGCTCGTCGCCTATTTGGAACTGGTCTATCCACTTGAGAGAATTTGTCAGCCTTACAACCCTTCTATTCTCAGAATCGAGTATATAAAGATTCAACCCGCCATCAGGTGAGGCCATCGCTACAGGAGCATTGAACTGACGAATCCCGAAACCGAATCCGCCGATGTGCTCCACTAAAGCGCCTTTTTCAGATAGTTTAAGAATCGAATTCTGGTCTTCCAGGAGTATGAAAAGATTTCCGGAATAATCGCAGTACATATCATACTGGCTAGATTCCGATAATTTAATGCTGTCGATATTGATGATTGTTTTTGCCTGATAGAATTTTGCAGTGGAATCGGGCGATTTTTCCGCAGGGCAATTCTGTCCTCCGAAAAAAAGAAGGAAGGAGAAAGAGATCAGGATCAGTAATATTTTGTTGATCTTGCACTCGAAACGGGGCATGCTCCTATTATGCATATTTTTTTGCATGCGAAAAAGTAAATTTAAAATTCATGCTTGAAATTAAGCATGAATCCCGGCGAGCCGTTTCCGATCACAATATCAGCAATCGAGGGCGTCAGTTTGAGATGAAACTTCGACATCAGCGGTGAAAACCGCCGGTTGTAGCTCTTGGCACTCCACCAGGCATCGACAGCCGATATTACACGGTTTGCCAGGGCCAGACCGAGAGTGAAGTTGGCGTTACGTCCCTGTGCCCTGGAATCGTTCTTGATGTCACGGAATTGCGCTTTCAGCACATCCGATTCCCATTGCCAATCCCATTCCGGGGTCTCCGGAAAAAACGGATTGGTGCGGGTATAGACCCGGGATATTTTATTATATTCATCCCGGTTATCATAGAACCCTACCATATCATAAAAGAAATCATCTTTACCGCCTGGATCGACACCGGCATATTGAACCGCAAAGTTGATGAAATCATCCTCGAGCCAGGATTCCTTATGTTTGAAATAGGCATACGAGGCCCAGATACCGGCTTCGGCAGTGAAAAATCCGGCTGCACGG
>JAABVY010000255.1 GCA_011777135.1 Candidatus Zixiibacteriota bacterium
ACGCGGTTGCCGGGTAGATTTACAAAGGTGATAATACCCAGGTCATCATCGGGATAGAGATTCAAGTGTGTATAAAAGCCGTCAATACCACCGTTATGCCAGACACGTCTATGGCCGCGGTAGTATTGCACCGCCCATCCGAGGCCGTAGGCAGCAAATGAGTTCTCCTTATACTGGCTGGGGGACATAGCACCCGCGATTACATGGGGAGTATGTATTCTTTCGAGCTCAACTTCCGATATAAGACGTCTTCCATTGAACTTACCTTTATTGAGATTGAGCATGAGCCAGTTTACCATATCCTCGATACATGAATTGATAGAACCAGCCGGGCCGACATTATCGAGATTTCTGAATTCGGTTAATACTACTGAGTCATCTTCATATGTATAGGGGAGAGCATAGTCATCCGACTGCTGCGATACTGTGACCGAGAAATTTGTATTGAGCATTTCCAGAGAGAAGTATATTCTCCTCAACGAAATCTTCCCAGGTCGTATTTGCCAGCTTGCCAACCATGTATCCCGCCGTCATGAACATCAGGTTGTTATACTGGAATGATGCCCGTAATTCCTCATTGAAGTCCAGATATCGCATGCGCTCGAAAATCTCTTCCCGGCTGAAGGGCGAGTTGTACCACAGAAGGTCATGCCGGGGCATACCGGAAATATGAGTTACAAGATCTATCGCGGTCATATGCAGGGTGGCATATTCATCTTTGAGTCGGAAGTCGGGCAGGTAGTTTATGACTTTCTCGTTCCAGTCAAGAAGGCCGTCATCGGAAAGCATACCCATAGCCACCGTTGTAAATGCTTTAGTAGTTGAACCGATGGCATAAAGCGTCTGTGGAGTTACCGGAAGGCTGTCCTCCAGATTCCTGTAGCCGAATCCTTCCAGGAAAACAACCTTACCGTCATAGACTACCCCGACCGCGAATCCCGGGGGTTCCCATACGGCCAGCATAGAGTCGCAGAATGCTCTTGTTTTTTCGAGGTTTTCCTGGATCAATGCCTGCCGGCGAGCGACCTCCTCGGGATCCTCGCGTATCAGGATATACTCGAACACCTGTCCACCCTGAGTAAATTCGCCGCTCAAGGTATCTCCGTTTTCAGATATCACACCGGCAAATTTGGCATCCCCCGGGACTCCCGGCAGATCTGAGGTCACAGTCCGGCCTTCAACCCTGACATTTGTTACCGGCAAATCCTCTGCTCCCTGCTGCGGGATATCTATTTCACCTTTGTACTCACCGTCTGCATCCATTTCGAAATCAATAATTATATCCAGATCCATATCTATTAAATCTATACTTCCTTCCCAGCGTCCAGTGATATCGACATCATCCTGAGCGTGAAGCAGGCAGGGACTAATTAAAAGTGATATAAGAATGAGCGCGAGGTATGTTCTTTTCATTTTTCACTCCTTTGAATTTCCGCCAAAATTTTTATATATTACAAAAATCCGGCGCTGGAATTCAAGCAAAAACAGAAGGTATTTTTGTAAATAGGGCCTGAAGGAAAGGAAAACAAATTTAATGAACTTTTATGCAACATTTGGAGAAAATTTCCATAAGCATAAAGTATGGATGATGCTTTAATGGCTGCATACGAGGTTGAGGAGAAGAGCCCCGGTTTTCCCGGAATGTTAAAATTGCTTCTTTTTCGTCCCTACACTTTCTTCAAGAAGACAGTGGCGCGCGATGAGTTTCCGTATCTGACGTTTTCGGCCTGGCTCCTGGGTTTGGCGATGGCTCTGCAGTTGATGGATAGAACTCTGCTGACGCCGGGGGGATTGGTTTCCGGAAGAATCTCCTCTTTTATCCTCTTGATGTTGATGAGCCTTGTTTTCATGGGACTTTTTTATCTGATCGGAGGTATTTTATTCCATTTCTATGCCTATCTGGCAGATTCCAGAAAAGATATGAAAAATTCGGTTGCGGTTACAATCTATGCCTGGATGCCGTTCGTGCTGGCGGTATTCCTGGCAAAAATCGGACTGATTATTGCATTTGGAAGCGACTACCATACAGCCCCTTCTGAAATTCCGATATTGAACACAGTGATCTATGCCATTCTTGGAATCAGCATTCTGTATGGATGGTTTCTGGCTGTTTTTGGCGCTGTTGTTTCTCTCGGCTGCAGGAAGCTGCGTGCTATCCTGATGCTCTTTGTGGTTCCGATATTGTGGTTTGTCTTCCTGTATATGTTGTTTCAATATTTCGGATATATCTAAACAGAGGAATCCCTAAAAACTTCTTTTATTGAATAGATCATGATTTGCTAATCGGGCTCTAAACAATCGGGAAAAGAAATCCCTATCCATTTCTTATCAAGAGTAGAAAAGCCGCTCTGCGAAGAGCGGCTTTTCAATTGGAGGAGGTTATTAATGAACTGACGCTACAACCGGCCGTGTAAAGGTCTGGGGGGTGGGATTGATATGGCTGATCTCGCCGGCTTTCGCAATATAGATCCCTTCATTTGAAGTACCCACGATCGTGTAATCGCCCTTGCAGGCCAGCGAGGTGACTTCCATACCCTCTGACCAGGCTCTAGGAGATACCCAGTCTTCGAAAATCTCATAAATCCCCCAGTCGCTGGTGCCCACCACGATCTTCCAGCCCTTGAATGCGATATTGCGTACATCACAGAACAACAGGCCGTCCTCTTCGTCGTAGATATTCCATCTGCCGCCGTCGAATACGTACAGGCCGTATGCTGTACCGGCATACAGGCGCTCGAATTTGAAGCCCAGGTCGGCGACATAATCGAAAGCTGTGGTATCGTCTACGAGGAAACGCTTTTTCCAATCCATGCCGTCAAAGCTATAAAGGCCATGCCCCGCAGTTGAAACCCAGATTTGATCCCCGGAAGAGACCACCGAGTTTATATCGAGCACCTCAAGGATCCGGCGGCCGATTCCGTCCTGATAGGCAACCAGGCCGTCACTGGCGGTGCCGATCAAGAGACTGCCCTGTGACTCTGCCAGGGCGGTGACAGGTGGTTCGAATCCAAAGTCGATTTCCTTGATATTCCCGGCCTGGTCGATTTGTGCCAGTCCGCCCTGGGTGCCGACCAGGAGTTTATCCTCGACCTGAAGAAGAGCGTTGA
Organism: Candidatus Zixiibacteriota bacterium; assembly: GCA_011777135.1. Taxonomy (GTDB): domain Bacteria; phylum Zixibacteria; class MSB-5A5; order JAABVY01; family JAABVY01; genus JAABVY01. The sequence goes on from JAABVY010000255.1 coordinate 3,108, forward strand.
CATCATACTCGGTCAGGCCGTTGGCGTAGTAGAAAAACTGATATGAGGAATCCTCGGGTTCGTAGGTGAACACTCCGCCCTCGGTGCCTGCAGCGATTCTGTCGTTCCAGAATGCAATATCTTTGACATGTGCAAATGATACCTGCAGGGTCTCAGCCGGCTCCGGCTCAATGGGAATGACCTGCTCGGGGACCTCTCCCATGTTTGAGTTTCCTTTCTTAACCAGACCGGAATCGGCTTTACCCCGCAGTTTATTCGGCCCGGCATCTTTCCGCTCGATGCTCACTGCAAAAATTATGACTATCGAGAGGACTATGACTGATGAGACGGCGATAAATCCTAATTTCGATTTCATCTCGAACTCCTTGTTTGAAGGTTTGAGGTTTATATCTTCACAGCAGATATAAAACAGAAACCATGCCGAAATCACAACTTGTTGAAATGCAAATAGTTAAGATTAGATTGGGAAGGTGTATGAATGTTCGGCGTGTCAGAGTTGACACATCTACTGATTATCTATTTTTTCGAGAAGCGAACTCAGGGATTTGCGACCCTGTGGGTCATCCACATTTGCCAGACCCATCTCAAGCACCTGTCTGGCTTTTTCCTGCATCCCCTGAAGAAGATAGAAGGTCCCCAGTTTCCTGTAGCCCAGGTGGAAAGACTTATTGCGAGCGATTGCATTGAGCAGGTAGACTTCTGTTGAATCACCCGCTCCCAGTTGAAGAAATGTCTCCGCAAGTGCAATCAATGAGCTC
>JAABVY010000266.1:0-5465 GCA_011777135.1 Candidatus Zixiibacteriota bacterium
AGCTGACCAAAGACAATGATTTGCAGGCATTTAAGGCATTGGTTGAGCGCAACGGCAAGAAAGCCTATCTGCTTGCTCTCAAGCTGGTGGGAGATCCGGCCGATGCGCAGGATATTTCCCAGGAAGCCTTTATCCGGATCTATAACTCCAGGAAGAAGTATGATGAAAAAAAGCCTTTTTTCTCGTGGTTCTATACAATTCTGTCCAATCTGGCCAAAAACCACCTTAAGAAGGGAAAGGTCAGGCTACGATACAGGCGCAGGAAACAGGATGAACGAGAGGCTGTGGGAGCGGATTTTGCAGTTTCCCCTGATTATATTCTGGAGTCAGATCGGAACAAGGAGAGGGTCTGGAAAGCGATTGAAAAGCTCTCCTTTGAACAGAGAGAGATCATTATCTTGCGTCATTTCGAGGACTTATCGTACGAGAAGATTGCTGAATCAATTGGTATTCCGTTAGGGAGCGTAATGAGCAGGCTCTATTACGCTCGCAAAAAGCTCAAAGAGATTCTGGGAAGTGAAAGTGAGTGATGACAGAAAAAAAGAGCTTTTGATGAAAGTCGTAGACGAGCTCGCCACAGAGGACGAAAAGAGAGAATTTGCGGAGTTCATGGAAGCTGATTCCGCCCTTGAGGAGGAGTACAGGTCTTTCAAGGAGATAAAGGAGGTCACAGATACGATTATGTTCAAGGATTTGCCCGACAGTTATTGGGAGGGGTACTGGAAAGGTATCTATAACCGGCTGGAGCGGGGAATCGGATGGATTTTTCTGTCCATCGGAGCGATAATCCTGCTTGCCTTCGGCGCTTATCATGTGCTGATTGATTTCTTTATGTCGGAGACTGTCTCATTGCTGGTGAAGGCCGGCGTGGCGATCGGAGGTATCGGCCTTATCATTCTCTTGGTATCTATTGCGAGAGAGGTGCTCTTCGCCCGCAAACATGAACGGTATAAGGAGGTAAAATATTGATAGTAGTAACTTCGGATGATATTCCCGGCCGAAAAATTCTGAAGACAATCGGGCTGGTTCGCGGGAATACGATCAGATGCCGCCATATTGGCCGTGATATCATGGCACAGCTCAGAAATCTCGTGGGCGGCGAGGTCTCGGACTATACCAAGATGATAGCCGAGGCACGTGAACAATGTCTGGACAGGCTGCGTCTGGAAGCCCAGTCCCTGGGGGCTAATGCAGTGGTTTCACTGCGCTTCTCAACCTCTTATATTATGGCAGGTTCTGCAGAGCTTTTAGCTTATGGTACGGCTGTTGTAGTCGATGAATCCCCCGGAGAAGTTGTGCAGGGATAGCAAAATCTGCACTATAAAAAATTAAACCAAAATCGGTTTAAAGTGTTTATATAATTGAGTAACTTGCTATCAGCATCATGAAACTGACATTATGATATTTAATTGCAACCCCGGCTGGTTCCATCTGTCGGTTAATTAAAAAGGGAAAGCATTCGTAATATGAAGGAGTATAGATGAGAAATTTAATCCTAATCATTCTATTCCCGCTTTTTGTTCTATTCTGGTTGGCTTGCCAGGGTGGTGAACGCGAGGCGGAGCTGCCCGAAACCACTGCCATCGCAGAGCAAGAAAAAGAGGCAGAGGATTCCGTGCCTGAAATTAAAATAACAAGCCCGGCCTTTGTTCAAGGGGGTACAATCCCTGCCCGCTACACCTGTGACGGAGATGATATCTGTCCCGAAATGTCGTGGAAGAACGTCCCTGAAGAGGCTGTCTCACTGGCTATGATTGTCGACGATCCCGATGCTCCCGGCGGAACCTGGATTCATTGTGTGGCCTACAACATCTCCCCTGCCGACACCAGTATTTCCACCGAGGAGATTGCAGCAGGCAAGGAAGTTGTGATGGGAAAGAACAGCTGGGGGAAGATGGAATACGGCGGCCCTTGCCCTCCCAGCGGAACTCACCGCTACTTCTTCAAGATCTACGCTCTTGATAAGGAGCTCGAGCTCGAACCAGGTGCGACAAAGGAAGATCTATTGAAAGCCATGGAAGGACATATCCTGGCCAGGGGTGAGCTTATGGGGACTTATCATCGGCGGGGATAGCCATTTCGTAAGCTTCTGTTTTTGATTGACATCCACAGCCGAAAAGAATAGTATAATGGGGTAAAAATTGCCCCCGTGGTGTAATGGATAACGCACCGGCCTCCGGAGCCGGCAATCCCAGTTCGATTCTGGGCGGGGGTATTTTAAATTGGTATAATTGGCAATTTGCAGATACCATTCTTCATATAATCATTGAAAATCACACAAAAAAGTTGCTATATTGCCAAAAGTTGTTCAATTTGGTGATGTTATCACATATGCCTGCAAACAAGAGCAAAATAATGATGATGAATGGGAGATCGCCGCGGGTGCGAATTGTGCAGCGAGTGACCGCCTGGGGCATGGTAGCGAATCTCGGGCTGGCAGGTTTTAAATTCGCCGCCGGGTTTCTGGGTAACAGCAAAGCCTTGGTGGCTGATGCCGTCCACAGCATCACAGACACCACCACCGATATCGCAATATTGATCGGCGCCCCTCGCTGGAGCGCTCCTGCCGATGAGGATCATCCCCATGGCCATGGCCGCATTGAAACTCTGATAACTGTCTTTATCGGGCTGGTGTTGATTGGGGCAGCCATCGGCCTTGGATACAATGCAGTGGCCACTTTGCAGTCCGCTCATGCTGAAGGACCCGGATGGATCGCTTTCGGGGCTGCGATTGTTTCGATTATGATAAAAGAAGCTCTGTATCAATGGAATGCACGTGTGGGACAAAGAGTAAAATCCTCCGCCATGATAGCCAATGCCTGGCATCACAGGAGCGATGCTTTGAGTTCGATTCCGGTGGCGGTTGCTGTGCTTGGTTCTAAAATCCAGCCCGCCTGGACTTTTTTGGATCATGTCGGGGCTTTAGTAGTATCGTTGTTTATTTTTCAGGCGGCCTGGAAGATCTTCTGGCCGGCTTTGAAACAGCTGACTGACGCGGGGGCTTCAAGGGACGAATTGGCTGAACTCTACGACACCATAAAGCATATCGATGGAGTGCGCGATGTTCATGCGCTGCGCACGAGAAATATCGGCCCGGGATTGCAGGTCGATCTACATCTTCAGGTCGATCCGGAACTATCGGTTCGAGACGGTCATGATCTGGCAGGAATTGCAAAAAACAGGCTTCTCAAACATGATAATGTCGTTGACGTTTTAATTCATATCGAGCCCTACGAGTCCGGGGATGCCCGGCCCGGCAGAGATTCCGAAGACCAACCTGACGCAAGCTAAAATACTCTGGACAAAAATGGAATTAAATGTATATTAATTTTGATGCTTCGAACTTTAAAGATCATATCAATGTCAGCGATGATCCTGATCGTCTCCTTAGCCTGTGATGGAAAGCTGGTTATATATGTCGGTGATGGACTTGAGGGAGAATGGCAGGCAGAATTTTCCGCCCAGTATTTTGGGCAGGCAACTCCAGAAGATGGTGACGGCTCCTACACAATTGCACATACATCCCGTCTCAGCATATCCGATGGATCATTAGAAGTATTTATCGATCCTCCCATCCCTCCTTTGTTTGGTTGGGGGGAGTCACAAGCATATTGGAGCTGCCTCTATTTTATCTCTGACGATAGCCTGATTTTGACCAGTGCGGAAACGAGCGAAGAAATTGAACGCTACAAATTCGAGATATCAGGCGATACTCTCCACCTGTATTACATTCCGCAATCATCTGATCCGGCAGACAGCATGATGGTTGCGATTCCTCTTTACGGTGGTTTGCCCTGGGGCAGGGCTTTCATGTGGCATTCAGGCGATTTTGTCCGGCTCCGCGGCGGCTCTGATTAATCCGATCTAATTATTCCTCCCTGTATGCAAACCACTTAGAAGATTGATCCAATCTAATGCAGATAATACTTGAACTTTTCCGGATTATATTATAATATCATCTCATTGTGCAAGGTATGGAGGAGGACAATATGGGAAAATGCAACCATCTGATCTTACACTGTATGGATTACCGTCTTCAGGATACAATCGAAGAATGGATCAAGAAAAAGGGGCTGAATGGAAAAATCGACCGGATTTCAATAGGGGGACCCTGCAAAGACATCGAATTTGCGATGAAGTATATCAAAACCTGTATCGAGAAACATGGTGTTAAAAATGTCTATTTGACCCAGCATGAGGACTGCGCGGGATATGGCGGTCATGACGCCTTTTCCTCGCTGGATTCCGAAAGAGAAAATTTAACTGACGATATGATGGATCTTAAAGCCAATGTGAAGCTTCTCTACCCTGATGTTGAAGTTCACACTATTTTGATGCAGGAAGATGATGAGGGATGGGATATGGTTGATCTGGGCAAAGATTAACTCAGTTGATCCGATATAGATCTCCAATATCGATTTTAAAGTATGATAATAATATTAATTGTCTCTACGGATATTTGTTGTTATAATACCTGTTCGAATTCGCAGTGCATCTAGCAGTGAGGGATAGTTAGTGGGAATTGGATTCAGGCAGCACCCGACCGGCTTCTGGTTCATCTTCTGGGGCGAACTGGCAGAGCGTGCCAGCTTCTACGGAATGAAAGCTCTGCTTGTTTTGTATATGATAGACAAGCTGGGTTTCTCCGACGGAGACAGCTCGCAGATAGCCTCTCTTTTCACTGCACTTTGCTACATTCTTCCAATCGTGGGCGGATACATTGCCGATAGATGGCTGGGAAAATTTAAAACTATAATTTACTTTGCTCTTCCCTATATAATGGGGCATCTAATTCTGGGAAGTTTCGAGACCCGCGTTGGTCTCTTTGTTGCACTCGTATTTCTTGCCGGTGGATCGGGCGCGATCAAGCCCAACATCAGTACTTTGATGGGACTGATGTACGAGAAGGAAGGCAAGAAGAAACTGATGTCGCAGGCGTTTTCCTGGTTCTATATGGCTATCAATATCGGTGCCGCATCCACCACAATCTCACTGCCCTTTATACGGGACCATTATGGCTATTCGGCTGCCTTTATGGCACCAACGATCCTTATGGTCGTCTCTCTGGGTATTTTCTATCTTGGCAAGAAGCATTATCCCGAGGAGAACGTAAAACAGGTCCGCGAGGAACATGTCTCCGCTGAACAGAAAAAAATCGACCGAAATATAGTCTGGAGAATTGTCGGGTTGTTTTCACTGATCGTCTTCTTCTGGTCAATCTTCGATCAAGCATACTCGACCTGGACATTGTTTGCTCGCGATTACATGATTCTGGAAACACCGTTCGGCTTCAGGATACCGCCTGACGCGATTCAGGGGCTGAATCCCGTACTTATAGTCATCATGACACCTTTCTTTGCATGGCTCTGGTCGAAAACAGACAAGAGCGAGACAGTACGATTATCCTCGCCCAAGAAGATGCTGATCGGATTTGTTCTGGTAATCTTCTGTATGGGGCTGATGGC
>JAABVY010000266.1:5530-6914 GCA_011777135.1 Candidatus Zixiibacteriota bacterium
GGGAGAACTCTGTATCTCTGTCGTGGGCCTGCAGCTGGCCTATGAAGAGGCTCCCAGCCACATGAAATCCCGAATCACCGGTCTCTGGCTGGCGACAGTAACCTTGGGAAATGTCTTCGCCGGATTTTTCGCACGTATTTATACCGATGTGTTGAATCCGGGAGAATATTTCGGGCTGATGACAATTATGGTTGCTCTGGTTACAATAGGATTCTATTTTGTGGGCAGAAAATTCGAGCAGAAACCGGAACGCCAGGAAGAGGCCACCTCTCCCCCCGAAACGTAATAAACTTATCTGGAATTATACCTGCGCTTTTATCTTCGCTTTTTGGGGCTTATATTTTTTCAGTGAGTCTTCGAGGTCGATTATAAGTGTCTTATCGTGATAGAGTGTGGTCTTGAAAGACTTTACCTGCTTTAACTCGGATATCGTCCCGGTAATGCTGTTTACGCCATTATGAATAGCAACCAGAGAATTATGCAGGATATCCTTGTTATCCTTCAGCTCTCCCTTTTTCAAGGCTATCTCGATCAACTGAGCCCGGCCCAGCATGGAAGCACAGGCATTATTGAAATAATGCGAGAATGTCGCCACCACCGTATGCAGTATCTCAACCGCCAGCCTGTCATATTCAATATGATCCTTGAAGTTTGCATTCTTCTTGAAGCCCTCCAGCATCTCCTGGATCTCCTGATACACATCAAACAATCTGGAATTTGCTTCAATCAGGAGTTCGACAGGAGAATCAACTTCTATGTCAAGAAAGTTGGTGGCGTCAAGGAGTTTTGGAATTATTTCCGCCTCTATCTCTGAAATATCATCATCATCAAGACCTAGATTTTTCATCAAGATTTTTCCATTATCCAATTCTGTGCTTGTGTTGGGGTAATTAAGATCAAGATTATGTTTTGCGAGCATTTCAGCCAGGCTGACTATCTGTGCCATTATTTGTCCATTATCAGGTTTTTCCGCTTTGAATGTGTCATGATGGCAGCTTACGGAATAGGCGAAGATTTCGGGAAGATTCCATTTGGAAACTAGATATGATCCGACACGGCAATGATTGGTTCCAAACAGAGATTCCTCCAGCTCTAACAGTGCACCCCCATTTTGGGCATCTTTCCATAGACGCTCATATTCCCGCGGGAAACAGGCATCCAGCGCGAGAATACCGATATCATGAAGAATACCGGCAATATAGGTCTCTTCCCGTTCCTTCAAGCCGATCCTGGAGGCAATCGCTTCACTGATCATGGCAACTTCCAGCGAGTGTTTCCAATACGACCGAAGGTCTATCCTGGTATCGAGACGATTGATTACGTTAACAACTGAAACCGAAAGTGCAATTGCCCTGACATTCCGGGACCCAAGGAACATTATGGC
>JAABVY010000266.1:6937-7147 GCA_011777135.1 Candidatus Zixiibacteriota bacterium
CTTGCCATGAGAAGAGGAATTGGCCGCGCTGAGGATTCTGGCGGTCAGTGATATATCCTTCAGGATAACCTTGGCGAGATCATCGAGCGGCGCCTCAGGTTCGTCCGCAAGCTTCAAAACGTGCGAAAGTACTTCCGGCAGGGTGGCAAGCTGTGCTAAATGCCCTACTCTTTTTAAGACCTGTTTCTCTTCCATCGTTGCTCCATTAAA
>JAABVY010000354.1 GCA_011777135.1 Candidatus Zixiibacteriota bacterium
TTCTCCTCCGAGATAGAGAATCTGAAAGAGGATTACAGTTTGATGGTGGACAAGGAAAAGGAGCTGAGGACTATTTTCAATCTGCCCATGGTTGATGATCAGGAACGGGCGCTTGGTATTGGCGGACCGGTCTTCTCTTCCGAGGAGACTCTCAGCAATGCCAGGCAGATCACCTATGATACCGAGAACAGGCTGGATGAACTGGTGCGCCTCTCCTCATTCGAGATCGAGCAGTACGATACGATTTACAGATCCTTAATGAATAAAAAGAAAGACCTTGATCACACACCCTCAATTATGCCTTCGTCCGGTTATATCACCCGCGGTTTCGGGGTACGTCCCGATCCATTTACGGGCATCAAGCGCATGCACAGCGGAATCGATGTCTGTAACCGCGAGGGCACACCGATTTATGCCAGCGCAAACGGACGAGTTAAAGCGATCCGAAGGATGGGCCATCTCGGTATTACATTGATCCTGGATCATGGTAATGGAATTGAGACATATTATGGACACATCCTGAAGGCCACCGTGAATCGCGGGCAGACAGTCAAGAGGGGCGACAAGATTGCCGAAATGGGCAACAGCGGACGATCCACCGGGCCTCACCTCCACTATGCAGTCAAGAAAAAAGGCAGATGGGTCAATCCAATGGACTACATCCTGAACCAGAACTGGCTCGCAGATATTAATTGACAAATCCTCCTCCTTTTTATATTTTTTTAATAGAAAACAGGATAGATTCTGTATTCTCTCAGAAATACCTTATATTGTGCAGAAAATCCCCGTAGCCTGAAACATCGGGATTNNAAACATCGGGATTTTAATTTGTAGAAAAACCATGGAAATAGTCTGGATTTGCGGAAAAACAGGTAATTTTTGCCATTTGCAGATCCGAAAGGAACATTGGGGAATCTAAAATACCAGCTATGATCTTCCTAATCTTCGGGGTTGATGGAACCTTTTGCGGGCTTCATTGATTACGAGATTCTGGAACTGTCTGCTGGGGCGATTGTTCTATTAAGTGGAACTCTGAATTGAGACAAGAAAGGTCATATAATGAAAATAAACAGGCCGGATAACTCGGGACCTGATAAAGATAAAGAGACCAAGAGCCGCGGTCGTCCGAAGAGCAAGAAGAATATTATCGATTCGAATGAAAAGTTCGAATACGAAACTATTCAGATTATAAAGAAGATCCGTGAGGGTGATGCGCTGGCCTTTAACGACCTGATCGAGCGCTACAAGCGACAGGTGGCGGCGGTGGCGTTTCGGATGGTCGGCGATTATGACGAGGCCGAGGATATCGCCCAGATGGTTTTTGTGAAGACGGCCAAGAATCT
>JAABVY010000101.1:0-4248 GCA_011777135.1 Candidatus Zixiibacteriota bacterium
AGCAGACGCAGACCGACTCCTAAATTCATATTGTGCTTTGTTTGCAACATAAAATCCTCCTTTTAATGGAATTCATACACCGGGATGAATTCACGCTGTTGCTTTCATTTTCTTAAATTTTTCCCGGGCTCTGCTCAGCGAAAAGCGGTGACGATTTATAGCTTTCCATGGATCCCTCACCTGCCCCATTCGCTTGAAAATATTTTTTATATTGTATTTCTGTGCATTCATGCTTCTGTCGATAATCTCATCGTAGTTTGCCGGCGCCGCCACCGGGGCATTCTCAATAGCCCTGACCGAATAAGGCGCCACACCGGTTTGCGCATAGGCATTCCTGGCCACATCCAGAAAGAGCCGCCCCTGGCGCTTATTTTTCCTGACCTCGGTGGTCAATTCCTCGGGATGGTTTTGAGCCAGAAAATCAGCCAGTTTAGATGCGAAATCACGTACCTCATCAAATTTACTCTTGGGCCTCAAAGGAAGCACCACATGCACCCCCTTAGATCCTGTCAGCATGAAAAAAACCGGCAAATCAAGTTCATCTTTCAACAATTTATAAATCAGTCTTACTGCCGATCTGACTGCTCCAAAGTCATCACCAGGCGGATCAAGATCAATTATTATCTTGTCCGGCCTGTCGAGATCATCCAGTTTACTCAGCCAGATATGCGGAGTAATATTGCCGTAATTGGTTATAAATATCAGGGTGGCTACATCATTACAGATGATATGATTGGTAGTGCCGCCCTCGCGGTTCTTGACAGCCTCGGTCTTGATCCAGTCTGGAATCCCCTTCGGCGCGTTTTTCTGGTAGAATGAATTTCCCTCGATGCCGTCGGGAAACCTGCGCATGGTCAGGGGCCTGTCTTTCATATATGGGATAATCATATCCCCGGCCTGTTTATAATATTCTATAAGCTCTCCCTTGGTAATCCCTGAATCAGGATAAAAGACCTTATCCTCATTGGATATCTCGACTTTTCTGTTTCCTGCTTTGATATAAGCCATGATTCCTACTTCGCTTTCTCTCTTTCTACATTTTTGGCTTTCTTATCCCGCCTTAAGCCGAGGAAGCGGGGATGCCGCAGTTTTCCATCGGAGGTCCATTCCGTGAATCCAACCTCTCCCACAAGTTTGGGCTTGACCCAATGCGCTCCTTTTTCCTTTACATCCTCTTCAAACGGATTCGATTTCCTCTCAATATCCTTGAGTTTCTTCCCAAGTTTCTCGAGCATCTCATCATCATACCCTGTCCCAACCTTGCCGGCATAATGAAAATCGCCATCTTTGTAGTAGCCGATCAGGAGAGCGCCGAATCCGCTCCGTTGACCCTGCGGATCGGTGAACCCCCCGATCACGAATTCCTGCTGGTTCACACATTTGAACTTAAGCCAGTTTTTTGAACGGCTGTGAGCATATGTGCTGTCAGCCGCTTTGGCAATCACACCTTCCCAGCCTTTTTTGCAGGCCTCCTGATGATATTTTTTCCCTTCTTCGTTGCGATGGGCTGTAAAGCGCAATTTATTGCTGAACTCCAGCGCTTTCTTCAGAATTGCCTTGCGATAGCGTAATTCAAGTTTAGTCATGTCATAACCTCCGACATGCAGAAGATCGAAGAGGTAATAGTAAACAGCAACATCTCTTCCGCTTGATTCACTGGAATGCATGCGATTCTGTAGCTTGGAGAAACTGGTGACATCTCCCTCGAATGCGACTATTTCGCCATCAGCGATGAAATTTCCTGTGTCCTGTTTTTCCAGTTCCTTCACAAGCTCCGGATAGGTATCATTTAGAACCCTCTTATTTCTGGATTTGAGTTCGACTTTCTTTCCGTTTTTGAAACAGAGGCAGCGTTCGCCATCCAGCTTGCGTTCATATATCCAGTTTTCATCCGAGAAGTAATCGTGGGTAAGAGTTGCCAGCATCGGGCTGGTCCAGTCTGGCTGGGATTTCTTTTTTAGTCTGTCTTTCTGTTCATCAGGCAATTTAGCAAGAAAATCTTTCACCTTTTAATCCTTATCTTCCTCGGATTCCTCTTCCCTGATTTGATCGATACTTCTTTCGGAGATAACAGAATCCGGCTGTGAACTGACAGGATTCTTGCGCGCATCCGCCTCGTCATCCTTTTTCTTAATCATGAGCCAGTTATTCTTGCCGCGCATTTTGGTCTTGACCAATGCAAATCCCCCTTTTATTTTCTTGCCATTGAGATTGAAAGTCATTTCACCATCCTCATAGGCTTCTTTCATTGACACTGACTCTTTACCATCATCATCCTTTTTCAAATTTTCATATGTCCCCGCATCCCAGACCATGACTGTGCCGCCGCCGTATTGATCTTCGGGAATGACCCCTTCGAAGTCGGCATATTCGATGGGATGATCTTCGGTTTCCACCGCCAGGCGTTTTTCATCCGGATCAAGGGTCGGACCCTTGGGAATAGCCCAGGATTTCAACACACCGTCAATCTCCAGCCTGAAATCGTAGTGCAGATTGGAAGCATCATGCTTCTGAATCACGAAGATCCGGCCGTCGGACTTACGGCGGTCTCCACCAAACGGCTCTGAAGTCCGGTCAAAATCTCTCTTTTTATGATATTCCTTAAGAAAATCTTTGCTTTTTTCTTTTGCCATAATTTCAAACTCGAATTAACGGCATGGCAGACGCGAAATCTGCCATGCCCGGTTTTTCGTTATTACTTCTTATGTTCCGCCTCGGAGACCTTTTCAAGCACCTCTCCGCTATCTTCACGATCAAAGGCAGCCGTCGCCAGATCGCCCAGTGAAATGACTCCACTGACCTGGTTATCACGGTTCAGTATGACCAGTCTGCGAATCTGGTTCTCCTTCATTAGCTTCTTTGCCTCTTCCACATCCTGATCATCATAGACCGTAACAACCTCTTTGGTCATTACATCTCCGGTTTTGGTCTGATCGGGATTTGCCCCCTCGGCAACCGCCCTGACCAGTATGTCACGGTCGGTTATCATGCCCACAACCTTGTCTTCATCTACGACAGGCAGTGCGCCAATGTCAAACTGCTGCATTTTCTTGGCAGCTTCTGTGAGAGTTCTCTCAGGATGGATCAGTTTGATGTCTTCTCTCATGATTTCTTTGGTCTTCATAGTACCAGCTCCCTTTCGTTTTAAGATTTAAAATCAGTAAAGATTTTCTTTACCAAATAATTTCAACTTTCTCAGAGAGACTTTCGCCCCACCTTGATTATTCATCCTCTCTGGGAGTTTTGGGCGGATCCTTATCCGGCGTCTCCCTCGGCGACTTGGGATCTTCGTCTTCCGTCGGTTTCTTGGGATCCTCCGGAGGCTCCTCCATAGGAGGCTCCTTGGGTTTATCCGGATCCTTCACCGGAGTTTCCGGTTCCGGTTCATGCGGCTCCTCCATGGGCGGTTCCTTCGGTTCCGGCGGATCCTTGGGAGCCGGATCCTCTGTTTTCTTCGGGGGTTTCTCTTTGTAATATATTCGAGGCCGGCGAAGATCATCATCCGGGGCTGAATTCCCACCTGTGTTTAAAACGAGGGCAGGTTTGCGCCGGGTAATAATCAGCATCGAAAGAAACCGCAAAAATCTATCTTCTATCCGGTTCAAGATACGTCCTATCTGTCTCATCTAATTCTTCCTCCAGCTCATACATTGAATAAGTACTTATTATTAATTTATTGCGTACATCTTTGGCTCCGGCTTCATAAGCCTCTTCCTCTGCGGCAGAGTATTCCAGCCAGCTATCCACCTTGCCATTAAGGGTTACCACCCCGCTATTGACATCGATCTCTAATCGGTCCGAATTTACAAAAGGATGCCAGTATAGACGGTCCTTTAAATCCTGACTGATTTCGATATCGCTCTTGGGTAACCATTCATGCTGATACTCCAGCAGATTTTCAATGGCTACAACTCCCTGGACTCTCCGAACGACATCTTCAGCATGCTCTTTCTCAAAGGATGTATGGACTTTGCCCTGCAATGCGACCTTTCCATTCAGTGCTTCAATATCAATATTGAAAATATCGACGTATGGATCGCGTGCCAGCGCATCCAGAGCTCGTGTTTCAAGCTCCTGATTCCCCGGAATGACATCCGGCCTTACTTTGATGTGATTTCTCACCCGGTAAACTCCAACCGTATTCATGGCATCGTTCTCAGCCGCCATCTTGGCCTTTAAATTGTCCACCGTACCGGCAAGAGTGGCCAAGTTGCTATCCACAAATACCGTAATGTCAAAGAGTGAGAC
>JAABVY010000101.1:4283-7152 GCA_011777135.1 Candidatus Zixiibacteriota bacterium
TTTTATCTCCAGCATGGAGGTATTGACAGACTTGGTACCGTTGACCCATGCATCCCGACGGGCCGCCTTGTACTCTGCGGCGCTTCCAACAATGCCGGTCAAAACAACATTGCCATCATTCACCTGAACCTGAATTAACTGATCATCGACCCAGACATCCGATTCAAGCCTCCTTCTAACATCAGCTTGAATCTCTTCATCCGCACGAGTAGCCTTGTAGAATATCTCTATATTGTTTTCAATATCCGCAACGCCCCGAATGCCCCTGACGACTTTTTCAGCAAGCATTTTTTCTTCACGGGACTCGACCCGTCCATTCAATATCGCCTTACCGTTCCAGACCTCGACATTAATCTCATAAGCCTCAGTGGCCGGATCTTCAAAAAGAGCCCGGGTTGCATCACGCTCGATAGCGTCATCACTTCGCTCGACATCCTTGACGATTATCTCATTTATAACCGACCTGACGCCCTTTACAGTCTCCGCCACTTTTGCCGCTCTTTCTTTGGCCAGTAGGTTAACAACACTGCCGTAAAGAGTCACCACTCCTTCATTGGTCTGAACATCAATAAGATGGGCAGGTACCCCCGGGTCTGTTAGCAGCTGGTTTTCAACCGCGTATGAAATGATGTCATCCATTTCCTGAGCCGGACCTGAGACAGGCAAAAGCAGGAGTATGGCGAGAAATGTTATCAATGCCCCCATTCTATCAAAACTCCTTATTCTCAAGATGCCCTCTTTAAGCCGCATACTATCACTCCTTTCCGGAACCATATGCAAACTTTGATCTTACGATCTCTTACTCACCAGTTAATATCGTTATTGTCAGGTAGTCTGGCAATACGACTTGATCACATACGGATTACGTATTGCTAATACGTAATTGATTCACTCACATAAGTTTAGGCGAAACTTTCGAATTCCCTTGATTTTTCGCAATCGGTTGTATTTCTTGTATTTAAGTGGAAGGGCAAGAGTATCATAATACTGGAAAATACTATTTATGCGAGAAAGGATAACCTGATGAAGGTCGTGCTGCGGATGATAATTGTGGATGATGTCCCGGAGAATATCGATCTCATATTATCTAAGCTGGGCCATACAGCATTTGATCCTCAGCATAAAGTCGTCAGGTCGCTGAAGGGGCTCAAAAGTGCCCTCGAAAACAATCTCTGGGATATTGTTACCTGTAATTATAACAATGGTAAAGTCGATCCATTAAAGGTCCTTCAAACCACCAAAAGCATGGATTTTGAAGTGCCCGTAATCTTTATTGCGGACGAAGCCACCGAAGAGGAAATCGTTGAGACTATTATTGAGGGCGCCAGAGGTTTTGTAACCAAAAACAAGATCTCGCGCCTGGCGCCTGTGGTAAACAGGGCTCTGCGCGAAACCGCTATTCGGATAAGTGCCAGGGAAGCCTATAAATCACTTCAGGAATCGGAAAATCGCTATCGTTCCATAATAGAAAATGCCAGCCAGGGGATTGCAATTATTCAGGACGGGTTTCTTCGTTATGCTAACCCGAGGCTTCTGGAAATAGCTGGGGCGAATGATGGAGAATTAGTTGATGAGCCTTTTATAAAACTCATTTACGATGAAGATCGCTCCGATTTCAATCATCTTTACCTTGATTTGCTGCGCGGCCAGGAAATGGACGACCATCTCGATATGCGCCTCAAATCCACGGATAAAAATGTTAAATGGCTCCGTTACAACGGTGTCAACATCAACTGGAACGCCAAACCCGCTGTACTATTTTTTATTAAAGATATAACCGAACAGAGAATAGCGGAGGAGAAGGCGAAAAAATCATCAAAACTAATCGAGCATAAGAGTATTGCCCTGCAGGAGATCCTGGGCCAGATACAGGAAGATAAGGACAGTATCAAAAAAAGTATTTACGAAAATATAGAGCAAGCAGTAATTCCCACCCTGCACCGCCTGAAAGAAATTGCCACCCCCTCTCAACTCAAGCTTTTCGAAGTTCTGGAAAAAGATTTGAGGAAAATAGCGTCACCTTTTATAATCGACATAGAAGATGATTTCTCAAAACTATCTCCACGGGAACTGGAGGTATGCAGGCTCATCAAAAACGGCATGACCTCCAAGGAGATTGCGCAGGCCCTGGGTATTTCTCCGATGACAGTTCATAAGCACCGTGAGCTAATCCGCAGAAAGCTCGGTCTTGTCAATAATGGTATGAATTTGAACTCATACCTCAAAAATAAGATGGAAGAACAGAAATAAAAAGGCCGTCACAAGTCTATGGTGACGGCCTCAGACTATTCAGTATAGATTACTTTTCCCAGTCAATTTCCATTATAACCGCAGGATCTATGATCCTGAAAGTAAACGATTCCATGAAATACAGCTGCACTTTTTCGGTGTCATGGGCATGGTATCCGATTGAAAGGTCCTGTCCCAGGTAGAGCTTCATATCACCGCCCCGCACCGAGAACAGGTAACATTCCTTCAAAAAGGCGTTCAAGATTATTTTGCCTCCAAGCATATGCTCCAGCTGTCTTTTTAGGGGATAACCTTTGGTTTGGCTGTGTATGTAGTTCCACATTTCAGGGCCAACGACTAATGCATAGGGTCCATCGACCGAGGCTTTGACAAACTCCGTTATACCTTTTGAAATCAGGGCTAAAAACTCATGAGCATCTCCGCCGAATTTCAGCTTTCCATAGGGACTGCTGCCTTTGATTCCCTGTATATTCCCATCTTTGAATCCGTGATAGATGGCATCCTCTTCAAATTGAGCGATCTTGCGTGCCGCTTCCTCTAGATTTTCCAGCTCAATCCCTTCGGCGCCACGCTCAATATTATCCAGTTCCCAGAGGTCCAGATCAAAAATAATCCTGGA
>JAABVY010000117.1 GCA_011777135.1 Candidatus Zixiibacteriota bacterium
CAACTTCTACGCCGCCGATGACGGCCTGGCGGAAGTCAAGATGTCAATCGTAAATTCCAGCGGTAAAGAGAGAAACCGCGAGTTTGCTATGCTCAGGATTGACAACGAAGAGGGCGGTGTGCAGAAATATTATACATATTTCCACAAGCCGTACGACGTTGCCCGCCTGACCTTCATGGTTCACAAGAATCCTTTCGAAACCGATCAAAGATGGCTGTATGTGCCTTCGGTTGATCTGGTCAAGAGGATTTCGGCCGACGACAAGGGTTCCAGCTTTGTGGGGTCGGATTTCAGTTATGAGGATGTTTCCGGACGTCATTGGTCGGATGATACTCACAAGATTTATGAGGAGAAAGAATATAATGGCAGGCAGGTTTATGTGATAGAGTCTGTTCCGAATAAGGAAGATGGTGTTTTTTCCAAGAAGATTACTTATGTTGACAAGGAATATATACTCCCGATCAGGGAAGAGTATTACGACGACAAGGGTGAACTGGAAAGAGTATATACGGCAGAGAAAATCGAAGTTATAGAGGAGATTCCTACGGTTACGGTGCGCAAGATGGAAAATTTGCAGAAGGAGCAGTATACTATAGTTGAATTCTCGAGCATTGACTATAATGTGGGCGTAACTGATGATATCTTCACAGAGCGATATCTCAAGAACCCCCCGCGTCAGTATATAAATTAAAAGGTGGAGGTGCGGTATGAACTATCTGAAAATGAGACTGATTACGATAATGGCGATTCTGCTGGTTCTGTCTTCGACGGCATTTGCCGAGGATGTTTACATCAGCGGATTTCTACAGGGGCTCTACGGGGCTGGACTGGATGAGGATAACCCGACTCCCTCGGAGCTTACCGCAGCCGAAACCCGTCTCCAGCTCAAGCTGGAATCATACAGCGATATGGCCGAGTTTTTCGGCCGTCTGGATTTTGTGTATGACGGATACGACGAGCCGGAATACGACTGGGAACTTCGTGAGGGCTACATCAAATTCCGGCTCGGCAATTATTTCGATTTCAAGGTCGGCCGCCAGGTGCTCACATGGGGCACCGGCGACCTGATCTTTATTAACGATCTTTTTGCCAAGGATTATGTATCTTTTTTCGTAGGACGAGATGACCAGTATTTGAAAGCTCCCCAGGACGCTCTCCGGGGCGCATATTATAGCCCGATCGGGACATTCTCGCTGGTCTATACTCCACGCTTTACCCCGAACAGGGTTCCGACCGGCATGCGCCTGAGCTATTTCAACCCGATGGCCGGAGATATTGTGGGCGGATCCGATTATTTCTTCGAGGGCAGACTTCCGGAAGCGGAAATCGAAAACGGTGAGATTGCAGGCAGATTTAAGAGGTATTTCGGCACCGCCGATTTCGCGTTATACGGTTATCGCGGATTTTACAAAAATCCCGAGGGCTTTGATCCGGTTGCAATGCGGGCCTATTATCCTCGTTTGAATGTCTACGGCGCCTCGATCCGTATGCCGATTTTCGAAGGAATTGCCTGGCTGGAAGGCGGGTACTACGATTCGCGCGAAGATACCGACGGCGA
>JAABVY010000118.1:0-1915 GCA_011777135.1 Candidatus Zixiibacteriota bacterium
ATAAACATAATAAATATTTCAAAATCTAGACCTCCCAAATATCCTCAAGTACATTACCCACATTCCACCCTTTCAAATGAGGGATGCGATTATCATAAATAAAATAGCAAAATAGAGCATCATTGCAAACTGTTTATTCTCAAGACGGCGGAAGACCGATTTCGTTCAGTAGGGCATGATCCCAGTGATCATGCCTATCCGATCTTTGGCAGGTTCACGGGGAACCTGCCCTACTGCGACTCAAGTCTGAAGTCGAAATCTCATATCCCACAGTCAGGCTTGCATAAATGCATTAATGCAACTTTGGAAATTGCAATATTGCATGATATGTTTGCAGATGATTGAAGAATCCCTGTCCGATTATCATTTGTAATCCTTTTATGTTCATAGGATTAGATATATGATTTGCAATTATTGCATGTTTCGGCATGATTTATGAGATATAATTGGTTTGGAATGGCTCTGCATATTAAGGAGGTTCGGTATGAATACAGAGAGCAAAAAGTCGGCTCTGGGCAGCGGCATCTATCATCCGGGTGCGAGGCCGATGGTTGTCTATCTGGATGATGAAGGATGCATGTGGCTTTGCGATAAGGGCATCGATCCAAAGAAGGGCTTCAAGGAGCAAGGTTGCTGGAGATGCAAGGACCTGGCTTTCACACGCAACGACTAAACAGCTCGATCCGTCAGGATAGCGATATGCTAAAGGGTTTCAAGGCTTGCCGAAGAAACCTGTGAACAGCCGCCGTCAAATGAAGGCGGCTTGTTCTTATTTGCCTTAATCAGGCATTTTTTGCCTGCTTCTTTCATAAAATTCCATATCATTATGTCAGGTTCGCTTTGATAATAATTTGATTAATTTTTGGGGAGAGACGACAGATGAAGGTAAGAATAAGGCAGATTGACGGCATCGCTCTGGCCGGCGCAGGAGATACAAATCACTGGGTAAGCATGGATGCTCCCGAGGAGTTTGGCGGACACGCGGCAGGATCGCGGCCGATAGAACTGATATTGATGGCGCTGGGGGGATGCACTGGAATGGATGTAATCTCTATCTTGAAGAAAAAACGCGTCAAGCTCGAGGATTTCCAAATGGAGATCGAAGCGGAGAGAGCAGAAGAACATCCCAAAGTATTTACCGCAATCAACCTGCATTTCATTTTCATCGGAAAAGGAATTCGCCCCAAAGATGTCGAAAGGGCCATCGAATTGAGCTCTACCAAATATTGCCCCGCAAGCGCTATGCTCAGAAAAAGCGTGAAGATTACACATGACTATGAAATTAAAGAAGGCTAAACAGGATCATTTCCATGTCCGGTGTTGAGACATTTGATAAATATGCTGAGCAATATGATGACTGGTATGAGCAAAACAGCATGGCATACGAGAGCGAACTGGCGGCAGTAAGACATTTCCTTCCTGATAGCGGGACAGGTCTTGAGATTGGGGTTGGCACCGGACGGTTCGCGGGACCTCTGGGTATAAAGCGCGGAGTGGAACCATCAAGGAGGATGCGTGCCGTTGCCAGAGAGCGCGGGATCGATGCAGTCTCCGCTATGGCCGAGGACCTTCCGTNNNNTTCACTGCTTTAAAGGAAGCTCGGCGTGTACTAAAGGATGACGGGGTAATTATAATCGGATTCATCGATCGGGAAAGCCCGTTGGGTCAAACGTACGAGAAACACAAAAATGAAAATGAATTTTATAAACACGCCGTCTTCTATTCCACCGATGAGGTCCGCGATTTATTGCATGAATCCGGATTTAAAAATTTGGAATTTGTTCAGACAATCTTCAAGAATCCATCAGAGATTAACGAAATCGAAGAGGTAAAGCCCGGTTATGGCAAAGGGAGCTTTGTTGTAGTGAAAGCCGAGAACCAAGTCAAAGGTCTTTGACTTTTGACGGAAGTGGCA
>JAABVY010000118.1:1974-2151 GCA_011777135.1 Candidatus Zixiibacteriota bacterium
GATCATAATCAAAGATTATGATCTCCTCGGAATGACGGATTCAAATAACTTGGATCCCTTCAAAGG
The DNA here is from genome assembly GCA_011777135.1 of Candidatus Zixiibacteriota bacterium. Lineage (GTDB taxonomy): Bacteria > Zixibacteria > MSB-5A5 > JAABVY01 > JAABVY01 > JAABVY01. The sequence continues at coordinate 2,041 of JAABVY010000118.1, forward strand.
ATCTGAATCCTATCATAACGCAGAAATCTATTTCGGGAGAAATCATCGGTCAAAAGTCTGTGACTTTTGACAGTGTCAAATCTCACAGAGATTTGACCTACTGACAGGCCG
>JAABVY010000118.1:2215-2511 GCA_011777135.1 Candidatus Zixiibacteriota bacterium
AATCGCTAAGCGTCTGTTCTTTCGAATTCGTTCCAGCCGCGGTCGGATGAAGCGGTGATGCCCTTGAGACGCAGGTCGAAGTCCTCAGGATTGGTTGCCTGCCTCATTGCCTCCTCGTATGATATCGCACCCTGGCGATAGAGCTTCATAATCGACTGGTCAAACGACTGCATGCCATATTGGATACCGCCCGACTCCACCAGGTCCATGATATCCATGGTCTTTTCAGGATTGATAAGACATTCACGGATTGAAGCGGTTCCAATCATCACCTCCACCGCAGGTACTCGTCCGGC
>JAABVY010000309.1:0-201 GCA_011777135.1 Candidatus Zixiibacteriota bacterium
TGTCGATAACTCGGCTGATAATGGCGATGTTTATTACTATGCGATTACTGCGGTTGGCTTCAATGGGCTGGAGTCTGAACTGTCGTACGAAACCGTTTATGACGTGCCCCGTCCAGAAGGATTCAATATCTGGGTTTATGATTATTTCACAAACAGTCCTCAATCCGCTTTTGACTTCAGCACCGGCAGCATTGTTCATGG
>JAABVY010000309.1:305-5934 GCA_011777135.1 Candidatus Zixiibacteriota bacterium
TCCAGGATTATGGCTATACCGGTTCGATAGATGATGTCGGCTGGGCGCCGGATGATGGCTGGAGCGAAATCGGATATGAAGATTTAATCCTCGGTCATACGTATATTATTTGGACCTGGGACAACCATTACGCCAAACTCAGAGTAACATCCTTGGATGTTGGTAACAGGCGTGTTAGATTCGACTGGGCTTATCAGCCCTGGAATTACGATCCTCAGACTGACGATTATGAGTTCCATCGTGATCTCAAGGTTATCCCGGATGAGTTGTTACCGGAAAAGCCGAAGAAAGATCGTCCTGAGGGATATGGAGAAAAAATACAAAAGTAAACTTAAGAAATGGATTTATAGAGAGGTGATTGAAATGAAAAGGCATAAAACTATGACCGCAATGATTCTGGCGGCGCTGATGCTGGCATCTACGGCAATGGCGCAAGTTTATCATACTCCGCCGGGTCAGAGGGGGGACAGAGAACCGCTTGATATAGAGGTCTGGACAAACAAGGAAGAAGGCGAGTCGTTCGGTCAGGGTGAGAACCTGGTGGTATATTTCAGGACAAACCGTGACGCTTACGTAACCATCTACGACCTTGATACGAAGGGCAACATCAACCTGCTCTACCCTTATGACTACCGTGACGAGAACTATGTCGAGGGTGGAGTGGTGTATACGATTCCGGACTACTATGACGACTTCGTACTGCGGGTTAACGGTCCTCCGGGTCTGGAATTCGTGCAGGCGATAGCCTCCGACCGTGATTTTATAGTCCCCGACTGGGATTACAATTTCCGTGATCCGGATGGATGGCGCGAGATTGATGAAGAGCGCGAGGCGCTGGCCTATCTGGAGTATATCAATCATAAGTACTTCCCGGTCGAAAACTGCGCGCTGAACTGCGACATGGATTACAGCTTCTTTGAGGTTCGCAAGAACTGGCAGTACAGCTGGGATTCATACTACTATGACGATTACTCATATTACGATGATGTGCATGTAGTCCATCATTACTACCATCCCTATTACTATCGGCCGATTTATTACGATCCGTGGTGGGATCCGTGGGATTGGTGCGGAACCATGTATATCGGCTATCCGATCGGCGGCGCGATCTGGATTAACGGCATCTTCTACGGTTATGCTCCGCTCTTCATCCCGAGGCTCAGTATCGGCTGGTGGGATGTCAGGATTGTTCATGGCGGAACAATTTTCTACCATGACAAAGTCAAAGTTAGACGGGGCTTGAGCCATGAGCTATACCATGCCGGCAGTTCCAAATACAAATGGAAGACCTCGACCAGGGCGAGCGCCAAATATAATACGACCGCTCAGAAGTACTATCCCAAGTCCAAGTCGCTGAGTTACAAGAGCGCCGCCAAATATACAGCGGGCGGTAAGGCAGGCAAGACATATACTTCCGGCTCGCCGGGTAAATACAGCAAGGACAGCCCGAAGATATATAAGAGCGGAACCGATGCGAAGGGTAAGACTTCGAGAGAATCATACGGTACGAAATCTTCAAAGGGAACTGCTTCAGGCAAGGCCGGCACTAAAGGAGGCTCGAAGTACGGGAAATCATCCAGTGGCAGCTCAAAGTCGTCCGCGCCTAAATCCAGTGCGCCGAAGACCGGTATCTCTGGTGACAGGTCCAAGGGTTCGAAGGGTACCAGCTCCAAAAGCGGTACGTACAATAAGGGCTCCTCTTCCAAATCATCAAAGTCAGGGGGAGCCTCCAAGTCAGACAAAAACCGGAAGTCGTATGAGCCCAGCGCACGATTCCAGAAGAAAGGCGAGAGGAGCTCCTACGGCGCTTCCGACTATGACAGCAGAAGATCTTCCGGCAGTTCGTATGGAAAGAGCTCGAGAGGCTATTCGGGTAGCAGCAGTGATAGAAACCCCAGTTCTTCCGGTCGCAGTGGTAGTTCCTACGGTAAGTCGTCCGATAGAAGCAGCAGCCCCTCATCTGGATACAGAAGTTCGGGATCATCATCAAAAGGATCATCGAAAGGGAGTACGTATTCAAAGGGCTCGTCCGGATCGAGAAGTTCCGGATCGAGAAGCGGCTCTTATAAAGGAAGCTCCGGCTCCAGGAGCAGTGGTTCCTATAAAGGCAGCTCCGGCTCAAAATCATCTGGAAGTTCCGGAAGCAAGAGCCGTGGCTCGAGCTCGAGGAGAGGAAAGTGAGATTAATTTGGAACTTTCACAAAAGGGGAGTTTGAAATTGTTGTTGACATTTCAGGAAATAGGGACGATATATATTTAAGGGTGATGTCATGAAAAAGATCATTATTATCGCAATCATAAGCGCGCTTTTGTTAGCGCTGTCATCGAGCCTGTATGCTGTTGACAGGGTATCCAAAAACAATGATTCCACCAAGAATCAGAGCGAGCAAAAAGCTGACAAGCGAGATAAAGCCAATTATCAGGATTTTATTGACAGGAATAATAACGGCATCGATGATAAGATCGAGAAGCAGCAGAAGGAGACCACCCGAGTTGAACCGAAACGCGAGCCTGAGGTCCAGAAACGTGAGCCCGCACAAACAAAGGAAAAATATGTGCCTCAGGCTCCAAAAACCAAGCAGCCGGTAAAACAGAGCAAACCGGCTCAAAGCAGCTCAAATCCCAAAAAGGAGAAATCCGAAGAAAAATAGGTTTTCGGACAGAGTGATTTGATTGAAATTCATTCGAACTTCTGCGCACCCAAATCGTTATAAAGCGTTGAAGCTGATTTAAGTTTAGGCTTGACAGCCTATTTTTTTTGATTTAGAATTGGCACTCAGGCGATAAGAGTGCTAAGCTGATATTTTTGCGATTACGAGGTTTTGAAAATGTCGAAAGTAGATTTATCACAGCGTGAGCTGCAAATATTAAATGCACTCATAGATTGCTATATAAAAACGGCGGAACCGGTTGGTTCACGAAGGCTGGCGACAAAGTACAATCTTGGCGTATCCCCGGCCACTATCCGGAATACCCTTCAGGATCTGGAGGAGATGGGCTTGGTGTACCAGCCCCATACTTCTGCCGGACGGATTCCGACCGAGATCTCATATCGCATTTATGTGGACAACATTATGCAGATCAGGCCCCTGACCAAAAAGGAAAAGGCGCAGATAGCTCGAGAACTTACCTCCGGTAATAAGGCTATAGATCAAATCCTGCAACAATCCTGCAGGGTGCTTTCGGAGGTCTCGATGCAACTCGGCGTATCCATGGCCCCGCGCTTTACGGAAGGTATCCTGACTCATCTGGATCTCGTTCCTGTCGCTGAGAACCGTCTTCTGGTGGTGGCAGCCGTAAAATCCGGGCTGGTCAGGTCGGTGGTTATGGAAGTTGATTCTGTTGTAAATCCCAAGATGGTGCAGGAAACAGCTGATATTCTGAATGAGCGGCTGGCCGGTCTGACTTTGGGGCAGATCATAGACACGATCCATGACCGTTTCCTGGATGTCTCCTATGGCGATCCCAAGCTGATCAAGCTGTTCACCGAATCCGCTGAGAATATTTTTACGCCCCAGACTGACAAGGACTTGCATCTGATGGGCACTCCAAATATTACATCGCAGCCGGAATTTAAGGATCCGAAAAAACTGCAGGAATTGATCAGCCTGATTGAGGAGCGGCAAAAAATCGTGAGTTCCCTGAATGCGGCGGCGATCTATGAGGGTGTTGTGGTGACGATTGGCAAAGAGGCCAATCTGGGTATGCTGGATGGCTGCAGTATGGTTACATCGACTTATAATGCCGGTAAAACCACCGGGACAATCGGTGTGATCGGGCCGACCCGTATGGAATATTCCAAGCTTATGTCAATAGTCGATTATACATCAAAGGTGTTGAGTAGAATATTGTCGAAGGAGTAGGGGTTTGAACATGAAGGAAGATCATCCATTGGAAGAAGAACAAGAATTGGAAAATGAAGAGACAGAGAATAACGAAGGTGATAATATAGAAGTGGAATACAGGAATACGGAAGCTGCCGAGGCTGCTGAAGAAGTAAGCGAAGAATCAAGAATAGAGGCGCTGGAAAAAGAGCTAGAGGAGCAAAAGGACAAAATGCTGCGCCTGGCAGCAGAATTTGACAATTATAAAAAACGAACGGCTCGCGAATATGCGATGCTGATCGAAAGCGCTAACCTGGATTTAATAAGATCCCTTCTAGATATCCTCGATAATTTCCGCCGAGCGCTCGCATCTGCTAAGGATGCAGATGCCGAAGCCATATTCAAGGGTATGGAGATGATTTATAATCAATTCGATTCACTTCTTAAAGAACGGGGACTGGAAGAAATTGAGGCGGAAGGTCAGCCGTTTGATCCGGAGTTGCATGAGGCCGTTATGACTACTCCGACAGATGAAGTTCCTGAAGATTATGTCGTCAGCGAGCTGCAGAAAGGCTACAAGATCAAGGGCCGTGTGGTCAGGCATTCAAAGGTGGCGGTTGCCAAAGCGCCGGAGAGTGAATAATTCAAACTGGTAACAATTAGATATTATTGGAGGAATAGATGGGCAAAGTAATTGGAATAGACTTAGGTACAACGAATTCATGTGTGGCCGTAATGGAGGGCAACGAGGCGGCGGTAATCCCCAATGCTGAAGGGAATCGTACAACTCCCTCAGTAGTAGCATTTGCCAAAAGTGGTGAACGCCTTGTGGGACAACCGGCCAAGCGCCAGGCGGTAACCAACCCGGAGAATACAGTATTCTCGATCAAGAGATTTATGGGGCGCAAGCATGCCGAGGTGTCAGAAGAGGAAAAAATCGTGCCATACAAGGTGGTTTCCAATTCCGAAGGGGACTGTCGGGTAGAAGTCGGCGACAAAGAATACGCACCGCCGGAGATTTCGGCCATGATCCTGCAGAACCTGAAAAAGACCGCAGAGGAATATCTCGGCAGCGGAGTTACTCAGGCGGTGATTACGGTACCGGCCTATTTCAATGATTCCCAGCGTCAGGCTACCAAGGATGCCGGCAAAATAGCCGGCCTGGAAGTTCTGCGTATTATTAACGAACCGACCGCGGCCTCTCTCGCCTACGGCCTGGATAAAAAGACTGATCAAAAAATCGCTGTCTATGATCTGGGAGGTGGAACATTCGATATTTCAATCCTCGAACTGGGCGAAGGTGTATTTGAAGTGCGCTCCACCAATGGCGACACGCATCTTGGCGGAGACGATTTCGACCAGAGGATAATCGACTGGCTCGCCGATGAGTTTAAGAAAGATCAGGGGATCGACCTGCGCCAGGATCGTATGGCTCTGCAGAGACTCAAAGAAGCGGCAGAGAAGGCCAAATGCGAACTTTCTTCAACAAATCAGACCTCAATCAACCTGCCCTTTATCACAGCCGATCAGAGCGGGCCGAAGCACCTTGATATGACCCTTTCACGTGCAAAACTCGAGCAGCTCACCGAGGACCTGGTCGAGCGCACGGTAGGTCCATGCAAGAGTGCATTGCAGGATGCCAAACTTTCTGCGTCGGAAATAGATGAGGTGATTCTGGTGGGCGGCCAGACACGTATGCCCAAGGTGCAGGAGACTGTAAAAGAGATTTTTGGAAAGGATCCACATAGAGGAGTCAACCCTGATGAAGTAGTGGCAATCGGCGCCGCTATTCAGGGTGGAGTGCT
>JAABVY010000309.1:6028-6185 GCA_011777135.1 Candidatus Zixiibacteriota bacterium
AACTGATCGAAAGAAACACGACTATTCCGACTAAGAAAAGCCAGATATTCTCGACGGCATCGGATAACCAGCCGGCTGTATCGATTCATGTGCTCCAGGGCGAGAGGGAGATGGCCGTCGACAACCGTACGCTGGGAAGGTTCGATCTTGTGGGCAT
>JAABVY010000023.1 GCA_011777135.1 Candidatus Zixiibacteriota bacterium
AGTGTCTCGACATTATTGACAACCGTCGGGCAGGCATATAGCCCTTCCACAGCCGGAAATGGTGGGCGGATTCTGGTCTGCCCGGGCTTACCCTCGAGTGAATTCAGCAAAGCTGTTTCTTCTCCGCAAATATAGGCTCCACCCCCGGTATGTACTATCATTTCGAGATCGTATCCAGTGCCTAGAATATTCTTTCCGAGATAGCCTTTATCATAAGCCTGATCTATAGCCTTTCTCATCTGATTAGCAGGGTAATCGAATTCACCGCGGATGTATATGAAGGCATGATTTGCTCCGATGGCATAAGCCGCAATCGCCATGCCCTCGACTACAAGATGGGGATCATGCTCCATCAACACACGATCTTTGCATGTCCCCGGCTCTGATTCATCGCCGTTACAGACAAGATATTTGGGCTTGGGTGAATCCTTGGGCACAAAGCCCCATTTCATACCTGCGGGAAATCCCGCACCGCCGCGTCCCCGTAAACCGGATTTTTTCACCTCCTCGATAACCTCCTCAGGCTTCATCCCCTTTAAAGCCTTCTCCAGTGGCTTATAACCGCCTTTGGAGATGTAGGTATCGATCTCCGGCTGTTTGGGATCATCTATATTTGCAAACAGGATTTTCTTTTCCATCAGCCTTTTTCTCTCAGGTCATTTAAAATCTCATCAACTTTTTCTCTGGTCAGGTTCTCATAATAAGTCTGATTCACCTGCATCATAGGCGCTGTTGTACATGAACCAAGGCACTCCACACTCACCACGGTGAAGAGGCCATCTTCAGAAATCCCGCCTTCTTTGACATTGAGCTTCTTCAGTAGATATTCCTTCAGCGATTCAGCTCCCATCAAACCACAGGATATATTCGTGCAAACCTGGATCAGGTATTTTCCCACTTTCTGTTTGGGAAACATAGTATAGAAAGTGGCGGCAGAGGCAACTTCATTGGGCGAAACTCCGATAGCATCCGCCACCTCGATATAGAGATCATCATAAAGATAACCGATCTGCCTGTAAGCAATGGTGAGCGCAGGCAGAATTGCCGATTTTTTGTGCGGATAGCGCGCAGCCGCTTTTCTAATCGCATCTATGGATTCGGTAGAAAGCGCCATCAGCGGTCAACCTCTCCCAGTACAATGTCAACAGATCCTATATTTGCGATAACATCCGACAGAAGTCCTCCGGTACAAATCTTGTTCAAGCTGGACAGGTTTATGAAACTCGGTGGACGAACCCGCATCCTGTGCGGCTTGGGCGAGCCGTCGGAAACGATATAAAAACCAATCTCACCTTTTGGCGATTCAATGCCTACATAGGTCTCGCCTTTTGGTGGATGAAATCCCTCGGTTACGATTTTAAAATGGAAGATAAGTGCTTCCATTTCATGAAGGATTTTTTCCTTCGGGGGAGAGACAACTCCGGGAGCTTTCGCCTCCCATGATCCCTCAGGCATCCCATCAATTGCCTGTTGAGCGATCTTTATGGATTGATAAATCTCTTCCACCCGAACCTCGTACCGCGAGAACACATCACCGCCGTCACGGGTCGGGATATCGAAAGCAAATTTATCGTATGAGCTGTATGGTATCGCTTTCCTGAGGTCATGTTTCACGCCGCAGGCACGCAGCATCGGGCCGGTTATACTTGCCTTGAGGGCATCCTCTTTGGAAAGAACGCCTACCCCGATAGTCCGGTTGCGCCAGATCCTGTTATTGGTCAGTAAGTCCTCATATTCGCGAATTCTGGATGGCAGAATGTCCAGAACTTTTTGGACTTCCTGATTAAAATCCTCCGGCAGATCTTTGGAAAGCCCGCCAATCCTGAAATATGACGACATCATCCTCTGGCCGGATACCAGTTCATAGATGTGCAGGATATTCTCCCTTTCGCGAAAGCCGTATAATGCCATACTCATAGCGCCGACATCGAGAGCATGAGTTCCCAGCCAAACCAGGTGAGAATTGATTCTTGTCAATTCAGCCAGACAAACTCGGGCCCATTGAGCCTTGGGCGGTATTTCCAGATCAAGGAGTTTCTCCACTGCCAGACAATATCCCAGATTATTCGACATGGGAGCGAGATAGTCCATGCGGTCCGTTAACGGCACGACTTTATGATACAATTTGGATTCGGCCGTTTTCTCGATCCCGGTATGCAGGTAGCCGATTACCGGATAGGCCTCCATCACTCTTTCGCCGTCGAGGGTCAGCTTGACCCTCAGAACCCCATGGGTGGCAGGATGCTGCGGACCCATATTGAGCGTCATATGCCTGGTTTCCACTATATGACCTCCGGCGGTTCATCTTTATTATAGCTGAATTGCGGAATTTCGTAGGTCAGAGAGTAATCCCTTCTCAGCGGATGACCTTCGAAATCATCCGGTGTCAGGATCCTGGTCAGATCGGGATGGCCCTCGAAATAGACTCCAAAGAGGTCATAGACTTCCCGTTCAAGCCAGTTGGCGGAATCCCATATAATTGTGGATGTGGGTAGCTTCTCCCCTTCCTTGAGACGCACCTTGAAGCGGAGCCGGGTATTATCCTTAAAGCTGTAAAGCAGATAGACGACCTCATGGCGTTCCTCGCGCTTGGGCCAGTCTGTAGCTGTCAAATCAGTCAGGAAATTGTACTCGAATTCGCTATCTTCATACAGGAATTTCAGGATATCGATGATACTGTCTTTGGTTACAATGTAGGTCAGTTCATCCCTGAATGTTGATTTTTCCCTGACATGATCTTTGAACTTTTCGTCGATGAATTTTTCTGCTTCTTTGTTGTAGCTCATATCTTGCTATTTATTTCACAAATCCTGTCAAAAAAATTTGCTATTTCTTTTTGCCTTTCTCAATAGGCTGTTTCAACTTTTCATTTTTCACTTTCTCATGCAGCTTCACTATGCCATCAATCAGCTGCTGGGGACGAGGCGGGCAGCCGGGTATATACATATCCACCGGAATCATCTT
>JAABVY010000370.1 GCA_011777135.1 Candidatus Zixiibacteriota bacterium
CATCATCAGCCATGGTGAAATTGATCGCGGTCAAAACAACATCATAATCGCCCACATCGATCATTTCATTTATCACCAGTGCCATATTTGAATGGGTGGTAATCCCTATCGCCTTTGCTTTTCCAGATTGTTTTGCCTTCTTCAGGGCATTCAGTATGAGAGGATTGGAAACATCGAGCGGATTGGAAACATCATGAACATATAAAATATCGATGTAATCCGACTTTATGCGCTTCAGTGTGGCGTTGATAAGCTGGTCGATCCTCTGAGCTGCATTCTGCTCGGTCAACGCTTCCCTCTGGGCCGGTATGAGTATCTTGGAGCCGATAATCACCTTATCCCGTACCCCCAGTTTTGCCAGAACATTACCGACCATTTGCTCATTGCGGCCATACTGGTAGTTGGCGGCGGTATCAAAATGCCTTATCCCTGCTTCATACGCGGCTTTTATTATTCCGGGGTCAGGCACTCTCATCACACCCATACTGACAATGGGAAGCTTCCATCCCATTTTTCCGAATTCCCTGTAAATCAGTTCTCGGTCTTTGTCTGATTTTTTCTCAGGAACATCCTGGGCAGCGGCGATGCCCGGCGAAAGGCCCATCACTCCTGCGGCCATAGCGCAGGAGATTGAACCGGTAATAAATTTCCTTCTGTTTATTCCAGATTCTGATTTATCCATCTTATTCCCCGCATTGAATTTGCTGTCTTTGCTGCTGTCCGACATTGGTTAGCCCTCCATTTCACTCAAAAGACGCTCGCATTTCTCTTTGATTTGCTGCTTGAGCTGATCATTGTTTATTGTATCATCAGGTATGGTTTCCAATACCTTTTTCATGCATTTAATGGCATTCTCCCTGTCATCAGCCGCCAGATAACCGTCAGACAGGCTGTCCCATGTATTGGATGAGTTCGGGTAGACTGTCGTGTTTAACTTAAACAGGGCTATGGCATCATCCACACGGCCTTCATTCAATGCCTGGTAGCCAAGCACATTTATCTGGGCTTCCTGGAAGAATATCCTCTCCGGCTCAAATTGATGAAACTTTTCAAAGATTGCGACTGCTTCAGCGACGCCATGACTCTGGATGATTTCTATGAATTGATTTGGGGTAGGCGGAAGGTCCTGACCCGGAAAAGTCTCTATTTCAATACCTATTAGAGTCGCTGCAATATCTTCGAAAGGATCTTGTTCAGGGGATTCTGCAAATTGATGATTCAGGTAGGAGAGTATCAGCCTGCATACCTTTTCGTAGTCGTTCCTAATCGGCGCGACCATTGTTTTTATTTCATCGCTCAACTGAAGGCTAAACATCGGATAATGACTGAATCCATCAGGGGGCAGGCTGTCCAGATGAGCCAATGTCCGGGAGGAATATTTCAGAGATTCGAATAAAGAACGATCGGCTTCGGAATCGGGTCCCGCTTCAATAAATAGAAAAGGCTTATCCATGCGCGCCGCATCAAACATTGGACTGTTTTTGATGAATTCGATTTTATCGACCTGGTTCATCCATCCGTTGATGCTTACTACAGCATCAACATCCGTGTTTCGTGTCTGCATCAGTACCGCCATGAAGCCGCCTGCTTCTGCACCGACCAGGGCCAATTGATCGAAATCAATGAACTCGAGCTCTCTCAGTAATGACTGTGCAAACTCCCTANNTCAGTTGGTCCTCACCTGTGTTTACCGAGTTCAATCCCAGAGATGACGTGGAAAGCACAGCGTAACCATGGCTTGCCAGATATTCACAAAGGACCGCATTGTTACAGAAGATGCCATTAAAATCAGGATGGTAAATTATGAGCGGAAACTTTCCATCAGCGGCCTGAGCATCCCGGACTGCAGCGAATGGAGTATTGGTTATTGTCAACATAACGTTCTGATCGCCGATTTGTGCAAAGAGAGACTGGATTTCGCGATTCTGAATTCCCGCCAGCAATGCAAAAAAGTGGTCATCATTTGGATAGGGGAATACATATTCCCCGTAGTTCATGCGCATTTCTTCCCCGGAAATTTTGGCCGGATACCAGAGGCAGGCTTGCACCGGACGTGCCCGTATACCCTCTATCTTTTCCCCAAAATAGTCGGTTTTTGGCATGAGCGTGCGGGAATGATCATATTTTTCCAGTGTCCTGAAGCCGACTGCATATGGTCCGGGAGCAAGGTCTCCCCAGATTGCAGGTGTTTCGGCCATCAGAGATGAGCAAATCAATACTAAAATAAGGGCAGGCAATAGCGCCAGCCCTGATCCTCTAATATTCATATTTCCTCCTGCGGGCATTTATTTCTGCCAAGAGGCAGAGCGGTGTTTCCTCTGCCGGTCCCTCGTTATTAGATA
>JAABVY010000134.1 GCA_011777135.1 Candidatus Zixiibacteriota bacterium
TACAAATATATCGAATTCGGAATTTTCCGAGCTGGCGACATCATTCCTGGAACCGAATCTGCAGGTAAACATGCAGGCCACGGAGCAATTCAGGGAAGAAAAGCTGGCCGAAGTTCCGCGTGTTGAAAGGGCTTTCAAGGCCGGTGAATTGATAGTAGAGAGGAATACCAAGATCGATGCCTGGCATATGGCCGCATTGGAAGCGATGACCGAAAAACGAATAGAGACAGGCGAAGAGGGTTCACTTTGGCATTTCATCCTGCCCTACCTGGGACGGGCGGCGCTGATAATCTTCACATTTGCTGCGCTTGCAGTGTTCTTTGCCTTTTTCAAAAACGGAAAGTTTTTTACAAATCAGAAATTCACCGCCCTGATGCTGGTGATCATGCTGGAAATCGTCTTCGTCTATATAATCGATTACTCGCTTAATCAATCGATGTACCTGATACCATTTGCTATCGGGGGAATTCTATTAACGATTTTATTTGACCTCGAAACCGGCATTATATCGACCCTGGCTATCTCGCTTATTGTAGGTGTGATACAGAATTTCAATTTCAGCATTGCCCTGATAGCATTTCTGGCCGGAACCACCTCCTGCCTTTCAGTCAAGACGGTGCATAAACGATCCGACTTTTACAGGTCCATATTATATCTGATGGTAATGTATATCCTGGCCATATATCTTATGGAATCGATGAAATTCTCCGACTCGGAGACGATTATAACCCAGATGGCGTACGGGATTCTCAATGCCATACTCTCGCCCATAATTGCGATGGGTATCCTGCCGGTGTTCGAATCTCTTTTCAATATTACGACTGACCTCAGGCTCNNCCACCGACCTCAGGCTCCTGGAGCTTTCCGACATGAACCATCCCCTTCTGAGAAGGCTGGCCCTGGAAGCTCCGGGAACATATCATCATTCCATACTGGTGGGTAATCTGTGCGAGAAGGCGGCCGAGTCGATCGGTGCCAATCCTCTGCTGGCCCGGGTGGGCACATATTACCATGATATCGGCAAGATGGAAATTCCTGAATATTTTGTCGAAAATACCAGCGG
>JAABVY010000022.1 GCA_011777135.1 Candidatus Zixiibacteriota bacterium
TTGTGAGATTTCACCCACTTCCAGCGGATATATCTTATCGAAAAATTCAGGTGAGATATCGTTTCTTGAAATCCATCCCAGGTTGATTGCCATATCCCTGATCTCATCCACCTCGCCGGGCTGGTATTCCAAAGCAGTTTCATAGAAATTAGCTCCATCGTCGAGCTTGGCTTTCACCTGGTTTGCAGTTTCTAAGTCGTTCAATATCACCTGCTGGATACTGATCATTTCATCCTCTGCAAATTCCGCCTTATGGGCTTCGTAATAAGCAACAATCTGTGAATCGGTTGGCTCGTACTCCTCTCCGAAACGCTGTGACATCAACTTGTTGAGTTTTTCCTGATATATAAAGTCGTTTTTGGCCTTTATATATTCCTCAGATTCTTGATAGCCCTGCTTCCACGCCTCAAAAATCAGCATCCAGTTGCTGGCAATCTGACCGATAAGTTCCCGCCTGAATTGCATATTTTCTTGAATTCTGGGATCTTTCCTTAATTCATTGTCGCGCCATTTTATATATTCCGGATAATAAACGGTATCGGTCTGATTCATGACTATAATCCAGTCATCATCATTCATCTCCTGGCTGCCTTCAATGAATTCCATATTATACTTTATGTCCGAGACAGCGACAAGACTGTCAAAATATCTTGCCGCCTCCGCGCGAGTTTTGGCCGAAACCAGCTCATCCTGCAAAAATTCCTTCAGGTTTGAATCGAGGGGGGCATAATCATCGCCAATCCTTTTCGGAACTCTCAATATATGATATCCATAGCTCGATTTTATAGGCTCTGAAATCTGGCCGGTGTCGATACTGAAAATAACTGAATCCAAAGCCGGTTCTAATTCTCCTTCTCGGACAGATTTGAAAAGTCCGCCTCTTTCAGCAGAAGCCTTATCATCGGAGAAAGCCCGGGCCATCTTCTCAAAACTTTGCCCGCCCAGAAGCCTGCTATAAACTTCATATGCTCGTTCGCGGCTTAGGGAGTCTATATCCTCCTCGCTGGCTGACGAATCGATCAGGCCCTTTCGCATTAGCAGCCTGGGGTCGGTGGTGAAATAAATCTGTTCCAGCTCGGCCTGCAGGGCAC
>JAABVY010000075.1 GCA_011777135.1 Candidatus Zixiibacteriota bacterium
TAATTTCATGTTCGGAATCGTAGTCAAGCAGCTTATTGAAATACAGGCGAGCCAGTTCGCTGGAATTCTGGGCTTCAGAAACGGCCTGCTTTGCCCTGGACACTCCGACCTCCGCCCGCAGCACCTCGTTTCGGGCCACCCTTTCGGCTTCGAAAAGTTTCTGTGCGACCTCCAGATGCTCCCTCGCCAGCTGCCTATTTTCAAGCGCAATATTGACCAGCTCATCGGTCAGGACATATTGATAATAAGCCCTCCTGACATTGAAGATCACCTCTTCTTTTACACGCACTAAATTCGACTCAGCGGCGGTCAGCTCCATACTGCGGGCATCATAGGACGAGCTAATCTTCCCACCGGTAAAAATCGGCTGTATCAAATTAAACCGCGTATCATGTTCCCTTTCTCTTAGAAAACTGAAACCGGATGGGTCACCGAGTTCCACACCGGGAGGCAGGCTTTCTATAAAATTCGAGGGATCGATCAGGACCTCACGGCCCCCGCCCTGACGTGAATACCGGGCATTGAAATCCAGCACCGGAAAAAATCGCGACCGAGCCTCATTTTTTGCAGCCTCCAGCTCGTTGATATGTTCAAGCGTCTNNTGATATGTTCAAGCGTCTGCTTGATCGTCAAATTCGAGCATAAGGCCCTTTGAACATACTGATCCAGAGGGTCGCTTTCCTGAGCGGCAAGAATCTGATATGCACCTGCCAGCAAGGCAAATATTAAAATAATAGAAGTTCGCAGTCTCATAATAGAGCGAATATAGCAAATGGATGTTTTACAGCAAGTAAAAGTTTATGGAAGATGATCTACAACATTTCCAGTTCAAGGTTTTCAATTCCNNTCCAGGCGGCCAGCTTACTCGAAAAACCCATACAAACCGCCGCCGAGAATGCAGCCGCAAAAACATCTCCGCATCCTGTCGTATCTGCCAATCGCTCCGGCCGGGGAGCCGTCAATTGGTGACAAGCCACTTCGCCATGATCGCCATACAGAAGATATGATCCAAGCTCGGCCAGAGTTACATTAAGGGCTTCCCAGCCCAGTTCCTTGAAGTTGTGGAAAAATTCCTTTATATTTTCCTCAGTTGCAGATGTTTCGCTTAGAAGCTCGAATTCTTTCTGGTTCATTTGCAGATAATCTGCGCAGGCTGCATATCTTTCCCAATCAACTGGCCTGCGCATAAATCTCTCGCCGTTCTCCTTCTTTCCCAGGGTCAGGCTGTGGATATCCATATATATTTTTCCGCCATAATCTTTGCGGAACTCTTCGATTGCATCGAGGCTGACATCATTACCGGAAATGAAATTGACCAACGTCAAATCGCTTTCCAGAGCCGGCAGGAGATCCTTGTATTCGAGAACCGGCACCCCGCCTTTGAGGATTTCGCTTTTGCTCTCCCGGTCAAGATAGTATAGATTACAGTGATTATTTTTTGCGGATACTATGCTGATCGCAGACGTTTTGACTTTGTCATACCTCTTCAGCATACCCATCACAGCTTCACTGCAATCGCGTCCCAGATTTACTACCGGGAGAATCTCATAATCATCTTCTGTGAGCTGCGCAAGAGCTATGATGGAGTACAGCAGGCCTCCATAGCTGTCATATTTTTCACCTGAGGAAAGATGGATCGTATCACGATTTATAGTCCCTATAGCTGCAATCAAATTATTCATCAACCGCCTCCTTCACCGCCTTGAATACCTCCTCTACACTTATTACGTGCATACATTCCATGGGAAGGTCTTTTCTGGGGCAGATATTCTTGACACAGGAAAGGCAATCCAGATCGCTGCGAATGATCTTTCCCCGGCTTGCCAGGGGACGAGTCTCATCCGGATTATCCGCACCAGAGATTGAAATGGTATAGGTTCCCGAGGCAGCCGCCAGGTGCGCCGCGCCGCTGTCGTTGCCAACAAAGCAAAGAGCTTCCTTCATTATTTCATACGATACTAAGAGCGAGGCACGACCGGCGAGATTTAAAAATTGGACTCCAGAATCTGATCCCACCTTTTCCACAACATCGTATTCGGTCTCTGCACCCATTAGGATGACGCTCAGTTTTAAATCCTTTACAACTCGTGCAATCAACTCGGAATACTTATCATATCCCCAGCGCCTTGAAGGGGCATTAGTCTGAGGAGCAATCACGATATAATTTTCCAGGCCCTTCGTAAGCGTTTTAGCAACCTGCCTGCTATCCGGATCCGGAAATATCTCGGGTTTGATATTCTTGGGAGGTTCAACCCCGAAACCTTCCAACAAACGCAAGTATTTTTGGGAGCGATGAATTGTCTTCTTTGGTTGATCGAGAGCATCAGTCAGCATGAATCTGCGCATCTCAGCCTTATAACCTATCCTCCTGGGAATTTTTGCCATAAAAAAGATCAATGCAGACGAAAATGAATCGGGCAGTATTATTCCGGTATAATAGCCAACTTCGCCAAGATCGTCAGCAAGTTCAAAAAATCCGGACGGTTTAAAGGAATCACTTTTGTCTTTGAATTCGATAACATGATTCACCCGAGGGTCGGCCTTAAATAGCTGAGACAGGTATCCCCTGGCAAGAAGATCAATCTCCCATTGAGGATGAGCATTATATAGAGCAGTTAGTACCGGTGCTGCCATTATACAATCACCCAGCCAATTGGGAAAGCGAACAATTATTTTCTTAGATTTGCCGTCAGTCATCAATAATCAGTTATGTTTTTGAAACGTCTATGCGTCCACAGCCAGAAAAAAGGCTTTTTTCTTATAGCAACTTCCAAACGTCGATGATAATATTCCAGGATAGAATCGACATCCAATAATCTATCGTCGTCACCCGGGAAGATGACCTCGACATCTTCAAGCCTATGAGTGCCATTTTTGAGCCTTTCAAGAAAACCGATCAGGATCGGCACTTTCTGCCTCAATGCTATCTCCGCCACACCGGCGGGAGTTGAAACCTGATGCCCGAAGAGTTTCGCTATCCTTCCGTCCTTACCACCCCATATATCCATAAGAGTAGCCACACCGCGCCCATTTTTCAGGGCACGCAGTATATTTCTGGGACTGGATTCGGCAATTATGACATCCATCCTCTCATTTTTGCGAATACTATTAATTAA
>JAABVY010000050.1 GCA_011777135.1 Candidatus Zixiibacteriota bacterium
CCGAAGACCTGAATGCGATGCCCAGATTCAGGACCGAATCCTACGAGACCAGGATTGCCGGAAATATCTGGGTTCTTGTTATAATACTTGCCTTGTTATCCACGGAATGGCTGGTACGCAAGCGACTGCAGCTCCTGTAATTGATTTTTATGTTGATTTCTGGCACATCCGTCCTTAATTTCCGTTCCTATCGAATTAAAAGGTCAAGGAGAAAATAATGTCTCAGATTTTAATGGTTATTGGACGTGAAATCCTCGATTCCAGAGGCAATCCCACTGTTGAGGTGGAGTGCTATCTGGATGACGGCTCCTTTGGGCGGGCAGCGGTACCCTCGGGCGCATCAACCGGCGCATATGAAGCGCTGGAGCTCCGCGACGGAGACAAAAAACGCTACAATGGTAAGGGTGTTTTGAAAGCGGTTAATAATGTGAACGAGAAAATCGGTCCGGCCCTCGTAAAGGAAGGCATCCCCGCCACCGAGCAGAAAATGATTGATGAATTTCTGCTCGAACTGGATGGCTCGGAAGACAAGAAACATCTGGGCGCCAATGCCATACTGGGTGTTTCGCTGGCTGTTTGCAAGGCTTCAGCTGAAATGTGCGGGCTTCCGCTTTATCGTTACATCGGCGGAGCGAATGCCAACCTTCTGCCGGTCCCGATGATGAATATCTTAAATGGCGGCGAACATGCCGATAATAATGTCGACCTTCAGGAATTCATGATAATGCCGGTTGGTGCATCATCCTTCAGAGAAGGTCTCAGATGGGGAGCGGAGATTTTCCAGAGCCTGAAAAAAGTGTTGTCGTCCAAGGGATTAGCCACTTCGGTCGGCGATGAAGGCGGCTTTGCGCCCGATCTCAAGAGTAATCATGAAGCCCTCGAGGTTATCTCCAGCGCAGTCGAAAAAGCAGGCTACAAGCCGGGAGAGCAAATCTTTTATGCCCTCGATCCGGCCGCCTCGGAATTCTATAATGAAAAAGAAAAAGTTTATGACCTTGCCGGAGAAGGAAGAAAGCTGAAATCACAGGAGATGGTGAAATTCTATTCCGACCTGTGCAAGGAATTCCCGATTATTTCGATCGAGGATGGTTTAGCTGAGGATGATTGGGATGGATTTGTTGAGATGACAAAGACTCTCGGAAGTAAGGTTCAAATTGTGGGTGATGATCTGTTTGTGACCAATCCAAAGAGACTAAAAAAGGGCATTGAGAAGAAGGCCGCCAATTCAATCCTGATCAAGCTCAATCAGATAGGCAGCCTTTCGGAGACTCTCGAGACTATCGAAATGGCCCAGAAAAACAGCTTCACGGCCGTAGTATCCCATAGGAGCGGTGAGACTGAGGATACAACTATCTCCGATGTCGTCGTTGCCACCCAGGCCGGGCAGATCAAAACCGGTTCGCTTTGCAGAACGGACAGGATTTGTAAGTACAATCAGCTATTGAGGATTGAAGAAGAATTGGGCGATACCGTCAGATATGCTGGTAAAGCTGCATTTTATAATCTGAATTTATGAGCCGAGGCAAAAGAAAAAAATATCAAGGTGTTGATTATGCGCCAGGTAATCTGGTCCGGCGCCTGAAACTGGAAAACACAAAAAAGCGCCGGGGCATGGTTAAGGCCCTTGTCTTGATCGTTGCGGTGCTGGTGGGAGTTAAGCTTGCCGTGGGGCCGTTTGGTACCCTGGAGCTGATACGCATGGATCAGAAGAAGCGTATACTCGAAGATAAGATGCGCCTGCTTTCCGCAGAGCTTACAAATCTGGAATGGCAGGTTCGTCAATTTTCCAATCCCTTGTATATAGAAAAACTGGCCCGTGAAAAATACTGGATGATAAAACCGGGCGAGATAATCATCAAACTTCCAGCCGAGTAGTATCAGCAATATGACGCTTCATAGATCAGACGCTATCATTCTCAAAAGAGACCGTTCCGGCGAATCATCTCTCTTGCTCGAGGTATTCCTGAAAAATCAGGGACGTTCCACACTATTAGCCAAGGGTGCCCGTAAACCTGGATCATCAATGGTCGGAAAACTGGAGCCATTCAGCGAGGTCGAGCTGCTTTACTATCGTAAAAATGATGAAAGCCTTGGCGTGATCTCGCAGGTTGAACAGAAACGCACCAATAATGAACTTTCCGGAGATATCCGCAGGTTAAGCTATGCCTCTGCTGTGGTGGAGGCCTTGCATGGCATGGTATATCGGGGTGAGGAAGAGCAGGAGGCCATGTATGATCTGGTAGCAGGTACATTCTATATGCTCAATTATGCACTTCCACGAAAGCTCGAGTTTTTCTTTCTGGTTTTCCTGCTTAAATCGCTCGACTTAATCGGCCTTTCGCCGCAATTTGAACACTGTGTCAAATCCGGAAAGCCGATCGAGGGAGATGAAATCTTGTTTTCTGTTGAGCTGGGAGGAGTCATATCTAAAACGGAGGCTACTCCCGAGAATAGCTATTTCAAGCTCGATCGAGGAATAATTAATTCTGTAAAGAAAGCACGTGAATCCGATATTGACAAATTGAAGGGCCTCGCATTTTCCGATAAGCAGAGTGCTGTTATAAAGGATCTATTGTTTTCATTTTTGAGTTACCATACCGAGGGCAAGCCCGGTTTTAACTCTCTTAATTTTCTTTCTAAACTTGCAAATTATTGACTGGAGGCCATGTGGCAAGAAATGAATCTGGTTTAATGGAAAAGCTTGTGAGCCTGTGTAAACGGCGAGGTTATATATTCCCTTCATCTGAAATATACGGCGGTCTGGAGTCCTGCTGGGATTATGGTCCCCTGGGTGCAGAATTGAAACGCAACCTGAAAGATTTCTGGTGGAAATCGATGACCATGAAGCGGGATGATATCGAAGGACTGGACGCCTCCATATTGATGCATCCCAAAGTCTGGGAAGCCTCCGGGCATTTGACATCGTTCACCGATCCTATGGTGGACTGTAAGACCTGCGGTACCCGCTTCCGGGCCGACAGCCTGGAAACCGAGACCTGCCCGATGAAACCCTCCAAATCTCCTCTGGAATGCGGTGGAGAGCTGACCGAGGCGCGCAATTTTAACCTGATGTTCAAGACTTTCATGGGACCGGTCGAAGATGAATCGGCGGTGATTTATATGAGGCCCGAAACCGCTCAGGGTATCTATGTTAATTTTCATAATGTCCAGAAACCTTCCCGTCAGAAAATACCTTTTGGAATTGCTCAGATCGGGAAGGCCTTCAGAAACGAGATCACCACCAAGAATTTTATCTTCCGGACGCGTGAATTCGAGCAGATGGAGATGCAGTACTTCATTCATCCATCTGAAGATGGGAAATGGTTCGAGTACTGGAGAGATGAGCGCCTGAAGTTCTATCATGATCTTGGGATCAACCCGGATAAACTGCATCTAAAAGAACATGGCCCCGATGACCTCGCTCATTATGCCAAACGGGCTGTGGATATAGAATATGAATTTCCATTCGGCGTTAAGGAGCTGGAAGGAATCCATAATCGTACTGATTATGACCTCTCANNAGCGGCAAGGATTTACGGTACTATGATCAGCCCAATAATGAACGATATCTGCCCTATATCATCGAGACCTCTGCCGGATGCGATCGAACAATTTTGGTGATTTTGCTGGATGCCTATCATGAAGAGGAGGTAAAGGGCGAGAAGCGTGTGGTATTAAAGATAAATCCAAGGCTTGCGCCCATAAAGGCCGGCGTATTTCCACTGGTCAAGAAAGAAGGTATGCCGGAAATAGCTCTGGATATCTTTCATAACCT
>JAABVY010000162.1:0-128 GCA_011777135.1 Candidatus Zixiibacteriota bacterium
TTGCTCATTCGACATGAAAGCAGGATTCAGGCTTGTAAACGAGAAAGCAAGGCTGGAAATCGATCTTGACAATATCGATCTACGGGGATACGCACCGAAATCTATGGTTTTGATATTTATCGATGGAA
>JAABVY010000162.1:228-1935 GCA_011777135.1 Candidatus Zixiibacteriota bacterium
GATATATTCAATATTCTGGGGCAGAAAGTCAAGACTCTCGCAAGCGGCAGATATCCAGCGGGAAATCATAGCGTAATCTGGGACGGAAAGAATCTGAGCGGCGAGAATGTGAGCACCGGAATATATTTCTACAGGTTATACACAGAGAGTTTTACAGAAACCAGGCGTATGCTGCTGTTGAAATAAGAGGGAGAGATGGCGATGTTTAGAAATAAGAGAATACCGACGTTTATTTTGACAATTTTGACTTTAAGCGTGTTAACATTTTCCGGATGCGGAAGTGACGGCACAGGTCCCGGGTATGATGTGCGCGAGAATCTCGATATTGCCTGGGGACATTTTGCCGGTGCAGACTATTCCGATGCCATAGATAAGTTTAACGAAGTCCTGGATAATGTCAGTGAAAATGAAGAAGCCTATCTGGGATTGGGCTGGAGTTATGCTTTCCTGGGACAGTTCGCCGACGCTGTCGCCAATTTTGGACTGGTGTCAGGACAGCCTGAAATAGTCGATGCCTATNNAGTCGATGCCTATATGGGACTGGCATCGGTCTATCGCGACCTGCCCAATTACCAGGCTGCAATCAGCAACGCCGATGATGTTATCGATGCCGATTCCAGCTACCAGTTTTCCCGAAAGACTTCAATCAATTACCGGGATGCCCATCTGATCAAGGCCCAGTGCTATTACCGACTTGGAAGCAGCAATTTTCCGGAGGCGCATATTGAGGTCAATTATCTCTGCGATGACCTTGGGCTCGATCCTGTGCCGGATCCCTCAACCCTGGAACCGGCAGAGTATGAACAAGCGCTGGTTGATAAAATCGCGGAACTGACCGATTTAATAAGCGATTAGTTCTGATAAACGGCTTTGGCGCTCCAGATTCCGGTCAATATTTCTGTTGCATTTTGGGCTGGAAAATAATAGTATTGTAGGTTATGGTCGATCCGGCTAAGATAAAGTCCGGGCTTTCCCTGGTTAATGAGCGAATTAAGAAAGCTCTGGAGAAAGCCGGCCGTCCGGATGACAGGGTCACGCTGGTAGCGGTTACCAAGACCTTCCCGCCGGAGTATCTGACCACAGCAATTGAACACGGTATCACTGATATCGGCGAAAGCCGTGTTCAGGAATTCGAGGCCAAAAAGCCCGGGGTCAAGGGCACGGCCAGGTGGCATCTGATCGGCCATCTGCAGAGAAACAAAGTCAAAAAAGCGATCGAGCTCTTTGACATAATTCAATCGGTTGATTCGTATAAACTGGCAAAGGAGATTTCCAAACGTTCCGAAGCTGATTTCGAGATCCTGATCCAGGTTAACAGCTCAGGTGAGGAGTCAAAGTTTGGGCTGGAAATGGACGGAGCAGAAGAAGAAATTTTGAGAATTGCCGAATTGGATAATATAAGGATAATGGGTTTGATGACGATCGGCAGGTTTGTCGAGGATGAGACCCTTATCCGCAAAAGTTTTACTCCGGTCAGGGAGATGTTCGAAGACCTGAAAAAACATGAAAGTAATAAATTGAAAATGGTTCATCTCTCCATGGGGATGAGCAGCGATTTCGAGCTGGCGATCGAGGAAGGCGCCAATATGGTGCGGATCGGCAGCCTGATTTTCGGATCGCGAGGTTAATGTGGATAAACCGAAGAAAATAACCGCCCAGGACCTGCGGCATCAGCAGTTTTCAACCAAGATGCGCGGCTATGCACGC
>JAABVY010000066.1:0-14219 GCA_011777135.1 Candidatus Zixiibacteriota bacterium
TCGAGCTGCTTTGAAGCTTGGGGACATAAGAGATATTCAATTGGTCCGCAATATGTTACGAGAAAACATAGATTAAATCATTGCAAAATCATTCCATCAGAATATATTATTTGCCATGATAATCAGGCATCTTTCGATCAGGAATTTTCGAAAATACAGGCAGCTCGATCTGGATTTCCCGGATGGCGTCATCGGCGTGGTGGGGCGTAACGGCTCCGGCAAATCCACTCTTCTGGAGATCTTCGCCTGGCTTTTGTATGGCTCTAACGGTTTGAAAACAAAGAACATACAGATTTATCCCGATTTTGCCGAGGATGGGGGAGAAACCGAGGGCGAGCTGGATTTCAGGATCGGAGAGCAGAATTTCCGTATAAAACGCGGTTTCAAAAGGCCAACCAAAAGTACGGCAGAGCTTTATGCCGAGGATAAAATTCTTGCCGCCGGGACCAAAGATGTCAATCATGAGATCGAGAAGCTTTCGGGTATGGACTGGAAGGCTTTCCAGACTTCCTTCTATACCCGCCAGAATGAGCTCAATCTCCTGGGTAGCCTCCAGCCGGCGGAAAGGAGCAGGCGGCTGGAGGAGATGCTGGGGCTTGAAAAGACCAATATTATTATTAATAATATAAAGGGCGACCTGAGGTCTCTCCAGGGTGAGATTAAGGGTCTGGAGCAGCTGGTCGGGAGGGAACAGGAATACCGCCTCCTGCTCCATAAGAAAGAGCAGGAGAGGGAATCTGTCGCTAACTCTGTCAAAGGCTTGGAGTTAGAACTCGAGGAGCTGGACAGGCTTTTAAAGAAGTTGAAATCAGCATTCGAGGAAAGCGAGAAAAAGCGCGAGGAATACCGGAAAATCTCCTCTGCCCTGGAATTGCAGCGGCATGATCTTAAAAAGTCTGAAGTTGACAGGAAAAAAATCGAAGTGCGAATAACCGCGATTGAGGCGCAACGGGATCGATTTGAGGCTCTACGGGAGGAGGTTAAGCAACTCCCGGAGATACAGCAAAGGCTTAATTTGCTTGAAAAACAACAACTTAAATTCGAGAGCAGGCTTCAGAAAAATAGGCTCCTGGCTCAATTGAACCAATCACTTAAATCGCAGTTCGCGAGGGGCACAGCCTTGAGCGAATCAATAGAGATATTAAAAAGCCAGGCCGGAGACATAGGTATTATTAATGATAATATACTGGCCGTGAGCAGCAATATTGAGAAGTTGAGGGAAGAGGTTTCCGCGCTTCGTATCGAAAAGGCCGGATTTGAGTCCGAGCTTGAGCGGCTGAAAAAGCAGATGGATGACATAGAAGAGCTTGGGCCCGAGGCAGTTTGCAGTTTCTGCCTGAGGCCATTTGAGGGGGAGATGGATGATATACAGGAGCATTTCAAGCAGGAGATAAACCGGCTGGAAGTTTCATGGAAACTGACCTCAGAGAAGCTGGAGGCGAAAGAACTGAAATTGAAAGAGGCTCAGGCCGAGAAGAAAAAGCTCGAGGATGCCCGCAACAGTACGCAGGAGATACTGAACAAGCTCTCCAGTGCGGAAGGGGAGCGAAAGAATCTGCGAGAAAATTATAAACAGGGTCAGAGCCAGAAAGAAGAACTGGAAAAAGATCTTAAGGAACTGGGGGATATCGATTTCGACCCTGAAGAATATCGTCAGATTAAATCCCGCTTCGGCGAGCTGCAGAGGAAGAATGCTGAATATGCGGGCCTCAGGGAACGTATGGCCAGTCTTGACAATCTCAAAAAAGAGCAGGCAAAGTTGACCGACAGGATGTNNTCAGGCGGCATACATGCAGGAGAAGGAGTCTCTCGAGAAGAAAACCGCCGCACGGGAGGCCGCCCGGGATAATCTTTCCACAGCACGGGAAAAGCTGGCCGGGCTCAAGGCTGAGACCGGGGGATATGAAAACCAGCTGAAAAATATCGAGGAGGCCAAAACCAGGACATCGGAAATCACAACTGAAAAATTTTACCTGGAAAGCCTGATCGAACTTCTGAAGGAATTAAAGACCGAGCTGGCTTCCCGCATAAGACCTCTTCTGATAAGGATTTCCAGCAGTCTCTTGGAGGGTATGTCGGATGGCAAGTTCAGCGAACTCAACCTTAATGAGGACTATGAGATATCGATTCGGGATTACGGCGAATTGCAGGAATTGAACCGCTTTTCCGGGGGAGAGCAGGACCTGGCTAATCTCAGCCTGCGTCTGGCAATATCCAAGCTCCTGGCGCAATCCTCTCGTCTCGAAGCCGGCTTTTTGATCCTGGATGAAGTTTTCGGGAGCCAGGACAGTTTCCGAAAGGAAAATATACTGGGCGCAATTGCAGGTCTGCAGGACTTTTTCCGACAGATCTTCATGGTAACGCATGTTGAAGATGTAAAGGAAGCTGTGCAGACATTGATGACAGTAGAGGAGAATAGTGACGGTTCCAGTTCGATTATAATCGATTAGGGAAGGGCTATTATTAATAATAATATGGGACGCAGAAGATCAAAATCGTCGAATTCCATTCTCAGGCTGGNNCACGAGGTCTGGCAGGAACAGCCGGGAGAGCCTCAGGTAAAAGGCTTAAGGGCGGTCGAAATAATTGATGGTGATACATTCGTTGATTCCGATGGTGAACAGATCCGTCTCCTTGGAATAGATACTCCCGAAGCCGGAGAAGCTTTTTACATGGCCGCGTCGCGCACGCTGGACAGCTTGCTGACGGGTAAGACAATTCGATACGAATTCGATTCGCGCAAGCGGGACAGGTATGGACGCCTGCTGGCTTATCTCTTCACAGGTGAGGATTTTGTTAACCAGGCCATGCTCCGGTCGGGTCTCGCTTCGGTCTATATTTTCCCCAAAGATATGAAAAATGTATATTATCGTTCAGCCCTGATCGAAGCTCAGAATTATGCCCGCCGCAATAATCTGGGCATATGGTCACTTGAGCCGCCTGATCCGGAGAGCTTTTATGCCGGCAATAAAAAGACTTACCGCTTTCACCGTCCCACCTGTTTTTCAATAAAACGGCTGGATGAATCCGCAAAGATTATTCGCCAGAGCCGGGATGAGTTTCTTGATCTGGGATATTCTCCCTGCCGCAACTGCAATCCCTGAGATTACTCCTCGATGGTGAAATCGAGTTTTATATCCTTGTCAGTTTTGGCAACAGCCGCCAAGAAAAATGGCTGAGTCAGGACCTGCAGTACCGCCCGATCCTCTGAGGGACCGGCATTGGCGGTGACCGCTACTACCTGTTCATCACCCTGAATGTAGACCGAGTCGAGCCGCACCCAATAGCCGGTGGTGGGCTGTTCACCGCGAAAGACGCCGACAACAATATCCTCATCGAAATCAATATCCGGAGGTTCCGGATTAACGCTCAGATATGAGTAATGCCTCTGCCAGATAGAGTCCAGTTCCTCCTGGGAATCAATAATTATATCGATCGGCTCAGCAATTCCGGATTGCGCTCCGCTGGCCAGGAGCTCGTAATAAAGAGTTTGCGTTTCGTCTGTTTCTTCCGGTGTCTTTTCCGCGGCCTCGCCGGCATTGGAATCATCTCCCTGACAGGCCATAAAAAACAGCGACCCGATTAAAATCAAAATAAAAGCTTTATGCATCAGAACTCCTCCCATGATGCTCATTCATACATATTTATCTTCCCATAGCATTGATGAATTAATCAGGAAAACTATCGAAAACAAGCGATTTAGTCAAGCACTTTGAATAGACGCTGACAAGGCTGTTTCACACTGTCACGTCCTGGTTCAGAATGATAAAAGAAAAAACTGCTCCGTATTTGCAGCAAATTTGAGCAGACAATTGTGTTTAGCTCGATGGAAAAGTGTCGATAAACAGGATGTCAGGAAGCTTAAAAAACGTATGCCAAAGGGTTGTTATGTCTTCTGTACTGGTAATTGATGATAAAGAATCGATCCGCAAGATGCTGAGTCAAACTTTGGTGGCGGAGGGCCATGAGGTTGAATCGGCTGCTAATGGGTTTGAGGGGATAAAAAAATCCAAGTCCAAACAGTATGATGTTGTTCTAACAGATCTTAAAATGCCCGATATGGACGGGATCTCAGTTCTGTCAGCGGTTAAAGAGGAAAATCCCGATGCTTCGGTGATTGTGATGACCGCCTATGGTACCATCGAGACCGCTGTGGAGGCCATGAAACGCGGGGCTTTTGATTTTCTGACCAAACCATTCGATACCGATCATTTGAATGTTCTGATCAAACGTGCAATGGAGACCCGTCAGCTGATGAACGAGAATCTGATGCTCAAGGAAGCGCTGAAGCTGAACCTCGGCGAAGGCAGGATTATAGGGACTTCGGAGAAGGTAAAGGAAGTTCTCAAGCTTGTTCAAAAGGTCGCGCCCTCCGACACCTCAGTTTTATTGATTGGGGAGTCCGGCACGGGAAAAGAGCTTTTTGCGAGAGCGATTCATCAGCTATCCGCCAGAAAAGAAAAGCCTTTTGTGGCGATCAACTCAGCTGCTATTCCCAGCGAGCTTTTGGAAAACGAGCTCTTCGGTTCGGAAAAGGGAGCCTTCACATCTTCCCATGCAAGGCATATTGGAAAATTCGAGATCGCCGAAGGCGGTACGATTTTCCTGGACGAAATCGGCGATCTGCATGTCGCCCTGCAGGCCAAGATATTGCGCGTGCTGCAGGAAAAGCAAGTTGAACGTCTGGGCGGGTCGCAGACTGTTCCGGTTGATGTCCGCGTGGTAGCGGCCACAAATATGGATCTACAAGCTGCGATAGAAAACAAGGAATTCCGCGAGGATCTTTATTACAGGCTCTCGGTTTTTCCGATTACAATTCCGCCTCTGAGAGAGCGTCCCGAAGACATTGAATCTCTGGCGGATTATTTTGTGGACAGGTTCTGCAAGGAGATGAAGAAGCCCTTGAAACAGATCTCCCGCGATGGCATCAAGTTGATGGAACGCTATCACTGGCCGGGCAATGTACGCGAGCTGGAGAATACAGTCGAACGGGCTATAATTCTATGTGAGGGGAAAAAGATTAAACCGGATCATCTGGCCATAAGAATCCAGACACCGGAGGAAATACGTCTGCGCGAGGGCGCCGGGTTGCGTGAGGTAGGGCAGCATGCCCAGATGCAAGCTGAACGCGCTCTAATACTTAGGGTTTTATCTCAGACCCGCGGGAATAAGCGCAAGGCCTCGGAAGCATTGAAGATAGATTATACTACTTTATTCGAGAAGATTAAGAAATACAAGATCGATCCGAATAAAGAAATATAGTTAACTCCTTAACTAAAGAAGTTCAGGCTATGAGCAAGATCGGGCCGATTGTGAAATCCGCCTGATTTTTTTTGCAAAAAAAAGCGGCTGTAAAAGCCGCTAAATTTTTTTAATTTCCGGGATCATATCCGGGCGGGGCAGGGGCTCCCGGTACAAAGATGAAGTTGACCATGAACACCGCGTCGGAAACATTAACCTCGCCGTCGTCGTTGGCATCTCCTGCTTCCAGCACCGGCTGAGGCGGTTCACCGTCCACGAAAGCATAATTGATAATATAGACTGCATCAGAGACATTAAATGCGCCGTCGAAGTTGGCGTCTCCCTGCAAATAATCAGGAATATACATATAGTTCATGGCGTCCATGACGTCAATAATACCCCAGCCATAGGCATTATCCGGGGTCAGAGCTCTGGAAGCGGTCAGCATTAAAGCATCGCGTACATCCATTATTGTAAAATCAGGCCGGGCCTCCATCACGAGAGCTGCTGACCCGGCAACCAGCGGGCACGACAGCGAGGTGCCGCTGGCAGTCGTTATGTAGCTGTTTGTAAACGGGCTGGCGCAGGTAGTTGATGATCCCCGGGCGCAGACCTCAGGTTTGATCCTGCCGTCTGCAGTCGGACCCTTGGAGGAAAAATAGCTCAGATATCCTGAGGCCTCCACCGATCCTACTGCGACAACACTGTCGCCATCCGCGGGAGCAGTGATTGTCCCGGGGGATGGCCCGCCGTTCCCGGCCGAGTTGCAGACCAGAATTCCGATCGATGCGGCATAATCGGCAGCATTGGTAATTACACAGGTATTTCCGTCCAGATCCTCATATGTATACCAGTCGGAATATCCCAGCGATGAAGAAATAATATCGACTCCGATTGAATCGGCCCAGACAACTGCGGCGGCCCAGTTATCCTCCTCCACCGGAGTTTCTGAGGTCATATCTTCTGTTTTGCACAGTACGAAGGAGGCGCCATAAGCAGGGCCGTAAATCTCTCCGTCCCAACCTCCCCCCAGGGCGGACCAGGTCTTGGTGCCGTGATCCCATTGATTGGAGACATCACCCTCTTCATTGGCGGTTTCATAATCGTCGTTGATGAAATCATATTCCGCTATGAGACGACCCTCTGCCATGATATTGGCGAAGGCCAGGTGGTCCTTCCTGAAGCCGGTATCGAACATGGCCACGATAACTCCGCCGCCAGTGAATCCGGAATCATGGGCGGCTATGACATTTATTTGGTCTAGCTGACTGTATGAGGCCCCATAAGAGAGCAGGTGAGTATCCCTCTTCTGGTCGGGAACCTGATCTAAATCTTCAAGTTTCTCTGATTCCTGCGGTTCCGGCCTCGAGAACGAGGCCACCGGAGTGATTTTTAGGACAAAGGGAAGATNNAGGGAAGATTTTTTATTTCATCGAGCTTCTCCAGATCGGCTTCGAAGCTGGCGGCGTTGAGCCACTTCACTACCCGCCTCAGTGTCAGGCCGAGGTTTTCAATCTGGCTGATATATTCATCGTAAACCGGAAGATCCTCAAACCTGATTTCAGAGGCATTGTTCTTGGCCCTGCGCTGCCTCGTTTCAGCTGTCATGGAATTGTAAACAAGTTCGGCTTTTTGAATGAAGTCATCGGCCTTGAAAACACCTTTATCGCTGAAAAAAACCCAGACCTTGACTTTTTGGCCATCCGCCTTTTCAGACAGGTAGCTATGGGTCCTGTCGGAGACTACCGGCCCGCTTTTTTCTTTTTGATATTGTTCTGGAATTACGTATTCGGATGCTGGCGAATTTACTGCTAGACATATCGAGAATATAATTACTATGCTGAAAAGCTTTTTCATCTTGCGGGCTCCTTCGTGTTAAGCGCTGATGCGTACAAACTTATTATATCTCTATCTTGTATTTTGTCAATAGCAAAAGGGGTATGGGAGAAATCCAATAGCATATTGGCCAATCGCTTAATAAATCAATTCTGGTAAACATCAAATCTTCTGCAGACATCACAACGCATTAATCTAATCTGTTGTTTCCCACAGCGTTAATTAATGTTCTAAAATTATTACGAAAAAAGGCACAGGCTTTGCGAAATATCAAGCTGAAAAGCAAAAAAAGATGGATATTATTATGAAGAAGAAATTTGGCAAAAAACACGGTTTCACTATTCTCGAGCTCATGTCGGCGGTTGTGATTATAGGAATAATTGCCGCCATAGGTATTCCCACGATGGATCTGGCGATCAAGAAGATTCGTTTTAAGGCGGATTCCAATACGATAATGTCGGGACTGCGTCTGGCCCGTTCAGAAGCCATTTCGCACCGGATTCAGTATGGGGTCAGTTTTGACACTGGCAGCAATCAGCTTGCGGTTTTCAAAGATGTCTCCAGTCCCGATTTATTCACCTTTGATTTGGCCGACAGCGTCGTTTTTCTCGATACACTGGGGCGCGGGGTAGAAAATATGACCACGACTTTTGACAACAACCTGGTATTTTTCTTCCCTGACGGGCGAGCATCAATGAGCGGAAATATAAATGGCACAGCCAGTTGGAGTACCGATTCCTTGACTTCAGCTTCCGTAAATATTTCGGTTCTGGCGGCTACTGGCAGGATCAAGGTCGATTCCCTGACCTATTAGAGCCGGCTTTCCTCCTTTGTTTTATCAGGTATCACCCCCCATGCGCTGGGGGGTGTTTTTTTGTGAAGAAGTGCCCTAAAAAAAATTTAATTCTCCTCAATATTTTAAAATGCGGGACGATAATAAAACTGTAGCCTGAGAGTAAGTTAGTTTAGAGCAAGGGTTGCCCCCTATGGGGAGTTTCCCTCAGGCGTTAAAAGCTGAAAGATACTTTTAAATCGTTTAAACGGGACAAGGCGTATGCTGCTCCGATCCAAAAGTAATGTAGTCTGCGGTCTGGATATAGGTGCCTCGTCAATAAAGATGGTCAAGCTGGAAAACAAGGGCGGCAATTACGCCGTAAAGGCGATGGGTAGCCGTGACCTTCCAGTAGAGGCGATCGTATCCGAAGATATTAAAGACCGTGATTCGATTATCTTCAATCTCCAAAGTTTGATCGAACAGACCGATCCCAAGACCAGGGATGTGGTCATCTCTATCTCCGGTCACGGTGTGATCACCGACAGAATTACGATCGACAAGAAGACCGGAGCGGAGGCCGAACAGGCCATCCTCTTCGAGGCAGAACAGAGGTCGCCATTCGATGTTGAAGATGTGACCCTGGATTATCACATCATCGATGTCAATGAGGGGACCAACAAAATGGATGTTCTTCTGGTTGCGGCCAGAAATGAATTCCTGAAGACCTACATGGATATTATCCAGGACGCAGGTCTGAAGCCGGTGGTTGTCGATACGGATGCCTTCGCTATTCTGAATTCGTACGAGATCAACTATGAACTGGATCCGGAACGTGTCACAGCTCTCGTCAATATCGGCTATGATATTACCAATGTGACATTCCTGAAGGACGGAAAGTACCACTCCACCCGTGATATCTCCTCGGGCGGAAGGATGATCTTTGATGCGATTCAGAAGGAATTCCGTCTTAACCAGGAATTGACACATAAGGCCATCCGCGGAGAAATGGAAGCATCCATCGACCAGGATATGCTCAAGGCGACAATCGTTACCTCTATCGAGGAGATGATAACCGGGCTTGAGGTGGCCTTCTCATATTTCAAATCCCTGGCCAATGTGCCTAATATCGACTGGATTATTCTATCCGGCGGCGGGGCGTTGATCCCTTACCTTCCGGAATTTGTGCAGTCCAAGTTGAATATTCCGATAGAGATAGCGAATCCATTGAGAAATATAGAATATGACCCCGATATGTTCAGTCAAATTCAGCCAGAAAAGATCGCTCCCCTTTTATCGGTGGCTATCGGGCTGGCGGCCAGAAAGGTGAGATAAGGCTATGATAGAGATAAATTTACTTCCAAAGGAATACCGGAGGCGGGCGACTCCGCTCCATTTTAATAAGAAATGGCTCTATGCCGGAGCCGCAGTTTGTCTGGTATTTGTGCTCCTTGCCGGAATGACATTCTACAAGCAGCAGATGATCAGGAATATGGACAAGAAGATCGTTGCAGCGCAGAAAGAGCGTATGTCGCTTCAGAAGGACATAAAACTCATCGACAATTTGACCAATCTCAAGCAGAACCTCCTGACCCGTCTTTCGGCAATCGAAAAACTCGATATGGACCGCGGTATGTGGGTTGCCATAATGGAGGACTTATCCTCCCGGGTTCCGGAGCTTCTCTGGCTGACCAATGTATCCGAGGAAGATCTGCGGCAAAAGGCGGCCGAGCAGCGGAAAGCCAATAATCCCAGAAATCTGGGACAGGCTGTCCAGGATACGGTCGAGTTCCAGATGCCCTCCAGAAGGCCTGCGGTGATCGAGGGCTATGCTTACACGCTCAACAGCATCGCTTCGTTCCTGGTGGGCGTCATGAAGTCGGAGTATTTTGACGATATAGAATTAGCTTATGCGCGCCAGGAGAATGTTGAAGACCTGGACGCCTATAATTTCAAGATAAACTGTGTTGTCGATTACGATGCCTGGCTGAAGGAGGAATATCAGCCGGAAGTAAGTGTATCAAGCCCGTTGGCTGATCAATAATGTTGCGGAGGTATGATGGATATAAAAGATCCCAGACTACATAAAATCGCCATCGGTGTTCTTGTTGTGGTGGTTTTGGTAATCTTCTGGCACTCGAGGTTTTACTCTCAGTATGTGAGTGAACTCGACCAGAAGCAGGCCAGGTATGAAAAATTAATGACCGAACTCAACCAGGTAAAACTGAAGGCGAAATCATTGAAGGGTCTCCAGGAAGAATACGAACAGCTCCTGGAGAGATATGATAAAGTACAGATGCTTCTTCCGAGCGAGAAGCAGGTTGCCCAGTTCTTGATGCAGCTGCACACTGCCTCGGCGCGCACACAGTCAAGAGTCATAGAGCTTGCCCCCAAATCAGAGCGGAGCAAGGATTTCTATAAGATCGCCGACTATGAGATCAAGTTCAACGGCACCTTCCACGAGTTCGGAGAATTTCTGGCAAGTGCGGCCAACTTCCCATTTATAACGAATGTCTCGGAAATCTCGGTCAAGGGTCTGGACATACAGACCAGAAAGTCCGAGAAAGAGAAGAACTTTGATGATATGACGTTGGAAGCCAAGTTTACTCTTTCTACATATTATGTTAAAGAAGGCCAGAAGCTGGCAGGTATTCAACCATAGGTAGGGTAATGATGAAAAACAAGGCGTTTCTTTTAATTATATTATCGGCATTTTTGACTGCAGGTCTGGCCCAATCGGCTCTGGCCACGCCTCATGTCGAGAATATCAGCCTGAAAAAACAGGGAGAATTTGTTGAGCTGACGGTTTATGCAGATGGCCCTTTTACATTCTCGCATTTTATTGAAGAAGCCAAAGCCGGAAAGCCGCACAGGATCGTGCTGGACCTTAAGCAGTGCCTGCATAAACTTCCCCAGTTCAATTTCCGTGATCTTCCCACGGATATTATTACTGCTATAAGAACCAGCCAGTATAAGATCAACCCTGATAAGGTGGTCAGAATTGTTGCCGATGTGAGCCGTCCGGTAACCTACACCATGAAGCAGGGCGAGGGAAGAGTCACTATTGTATTCTCAGCTCCGACCGAAGGTGAATTTTCATTCTGGACCGCGGCGCCCATGGATGAAAGCGAGAAGATCAAACTGGCGCTTACAGAAACTGAAACCAAGGTAGTAGATCAGCCGGCCGCGATGCCCGCACATCCTGAAGCTGAGAAGAAGGCAAAGGAGGAAGGCAAATTCAATCCCCCGGCCAATACAAATGTCGATACCAAGCCGGAGACAGGTTTTTCAGCCGCCGAGAGGCAGGAGCTGAAAGCCAAGATGGCCGAGATTCTGGACGAAGATTCGGAAAAAGACAAGACCGAGCCGACTAAGAAAGTTCAGGCTCCGGCAAAACCGGTGCAGAAGCCAAAGAATTTGGCCGCCACCGATGACAAGAAAACTACAACCAAGACAGATGCAGACAAAACTCCCAAGCCGGTGAAGGCTGTCGAGTCGAAAAAGACTGATTCCGATGCCAAGAAAGTTATTTCCGACAGCCAGGCTGTTACCCCGTCCGAGCCGATCAAGGCAATTGAAAAGCAGCAGCCGGATCAGACTCCCAAGCCGAAGAAGCCTGGAAGCACCCAGGATGACCAGGAAGAAAATAAGCCCAAGGACTGGGAGTCGGAAAAAGAATTGCGTCAAAATCCGGACCGCCCCACCAAGGTCAAAGGTTCGCTGGCGGCGTCATTCCCGCAGCGTGAGGTAATCAGGTATCAGTCGTTCGGACGTCGTGATCCATTCATGCCCCTGATTGCCGAGAATCTTGCCGGTTACCAGAATGGCGAGATGCCGGATGTCGAGACCTTGAGGCTGGTCGGTGTGCTGCGCGGTAACTACGACAAGATGGTCCTGCTGGAGGATGTAGAAGGTTACGGCTATATTCTCGAAAACGGGGATAAAGTCAAAAACGGTTATGTGATAGAGATATACAGTAACAAAGTACTTTTCCAAATAAGTGAATTTGGCTGGAGCCGCACTGTGGCTTTAACCATGGATGTTGAAGAAGAAGACTAAGAGGTAGGTAGCTATGAAGAGAGTTCCGGGAACAAGGCAAATTATCTGGATTGCCATTACCCTTCTGATATTGCAGGTCTCAATCTTTGCACAGGCGGGCGGCGATCCAAACAAACCGATTAAGGACTTGAATTTCCAGAATGCCGACATCAAATCGGTGCTGAATTTCCTGGCCGATTATGGTGATGTCAATATTGTGACCGCTCCCTCGGTGGAAGGAAAAGTCAATCTGGCTTTAAAGAATGTATCATGGCAGCTGGCGCTCGATATCCTGATGAAAACCTACGGCCTCACAGCCGTGCAGGAAAAGGGATATATTCGTGTGGTTCCTACCAAGGAGTATCTGGAAGAAACCTCCATGGTTGAAAAACACAGGTCCGAACAGGCCCAGATAATTCCATTGAAGACAGAGATTATTGAAGTCGATAATGCCAGCGCTTATGACCTGGTCGAGCCGATACAGTCGATTCTGACTGACCGCGGTAAGATAGAGGTCGATAAACGCTCAAACTCATTGATTGTCAGCGAAATTCCATCCAATATCGAGCTTATCAAGCAGTTTGTGGAAGAGCTTGATAAGGAAACCGCGCAGATCAAGATCTCCGCCCAGATTGTGGAAGTCTCCAGCCAGACATTGAAAGAATATGGTATAAACTGGAGTGTCTATGGTGAGGGAGACCTGGGTGATGGCACATTTGATCATACTGTTACGGTTGATGCTGATGACGTTTCCGATCCGAAGGGAACATATTTGTTCCATACCATGCAGCCGGGATGGAATCTGACTGCCACGCTGCAGGCATTGACCTCAGATGGTAACGGCAAGATTGTGGCCCATCCTGAGATCACCACAGTCGACAATAAAGAGGCCAAGATTCAGAGCGGTCAGAAGATTCCGATCAAGACCTTTGACCCCTCCGGAAATGTGGTTATCACGTTCGAGGAAGTCGGTACGATTCTGCGTGTAACTCCGCATATCACCTCCGAGAACAGGATCCTTATGCATCTTATTCCGGAACGTTCAACCTACGCTTTCAATCCGGATGGAATTGTTATCAATTCCAATAATGCGGAGACGAATGTGGTTGTCGAAAACGGTCAGACGGTTGTAATCGGCGGGCTGACCAGTCAGGATATCCTCGAAAACCATATCGGTGTACCGCTTCTTAAGGATATACCGGTGCTGGGATACCTGTTTGGGTACAAGAAAAAGCAGGTGGAGAATCGTGACCTGGTTATCTTCGTTACCCCAACTATCGTAGGCAGCGACCTGGCCGCCACCGAGTAGGAGACAGGGAAAATATAACCGATAAATTCTGGACATTGCAGATACAGGTAGAGTTGAAAGAGCCGCCTTCGAGGCGGCTCTTTTTTTTGAGGGGGCACCATGTCGATAAGCCAGCTATAGGATATAATCAAAACCTGTCTACAATGTTACGAGTCTATGCCTGTTGCATGGGAATCTTCTCGATCAGAGCAACCATATGAATATTAATAGATTATGATGTGGATTGATATAGCAGTATGGTCGATTAAACCCACATTTCATATGGGGTAGAGAGTCAAATCAGACTCGCATGTTTATTTATTTTGCTTTCGTAATCTGTATGTTCTTAATATCTTGCCTTACTCGAAAAATATTATCGTATCAAGCAGGGAGAGGGATTACTATGGTTCAGAATTTTGGAATTAAACTCGAAACTGACGGGATGTGTGATATACATGATATTACCTCCAAAGTGGAGGAATCGATAAAAAAGAGTGGGATTACAAATGGCTTGGTGAATATCTTCTGTCCCGGCTCAACCGGCGGAATCACGACCATTGAATATGAGCCCGGGCTTCGGAAGGACCTTCCAGAATTGATGGAAAAGATCATACCCTCAAAGCGCTCCTATGAGCACGATAAAACCTGGGGGGATGGTAATGGCTTTTCACATCTGCGTTCAGCCCTGATTGGTCCGTCTCTGACTGCGCCGGTGGTATCCGGCAAACTGAGGCACGGCACCTGGCAACAGATTGTATTTCTCGATTTTGACAACCGCTCACGAACCCGCGAGCTCATAATTACAGTCATGGGAGAATAAAGATGAATTTTTATACGCTCAAATTTGAGGATAAAAAGCTGACTCTTCTGGACCAAACTAAACTTCCCGGCAAAGAAGTCTATCTTGAACTGACCGATTATCGCGATATTATCGAGGCGATCAAAATGCTGCGTGTGCGCGGCGCTCCGGCAATCGGGGTGGCGGCGGCTTATGGCTGCGTGGTAGCCTGCCAGAATGCTGATAATTTTGAGGAGATGATGAAA
>JAABVY010000066.1:14360-15231 GCA_011777135.1 Candidatus Zixiibacteriota bacterium
CGCAAGATGGGTGAAAATGGCGCCGAGATTATCAGAGATGGCATGTCCATCCTGACCCACTGCAATGCCGGCGCTCTCGCCACAGCGGGCATGGGAACCGCCCTGGCGGTTATTTATGCGGCGGCTAAGCAAGGAAAAAAAATCAAGGTATATGCCGATGAAACCCGTCCGCTTCTGCAGGGCGCCCGCCTGACCACATGGGAGCTGATGCAGGAGAATATCGATGTCACCCTCAACACCGATAATATGGCCGCCAGCCTGATGAAGAAGGGGATGATCGACTGCGTAATCGTCGGGGCGGACAGAGTAACAAAGAATTTTGATGTAGTAAACAAGATTGGTACTTACGGAGTGGCGGTTCTGGCCAAACATCACAATATACCGTTTTATGTGGCCATACCCTGGTCGACCTATGACGAAAATACGCCAACCGGTGAGGATGTCGAAATTGAGATGCGTGACCCCGGGGAAGTGACCAACTGGAGCGGAGTCAAAACCGCTCCTGAGGGAGTTAAGGTATATTCTCCGGCTTTTGATGTGACCCCGCATGAGCTGGTTACGGCGATTATTACGGACTTAGAGGTGGTTTACCCGAATAAGACGAAATAACATGCAGGATCACATCCGGCCAGGGCCGGCCAAGACCCTGCACGACAGAAACGCGTAAGGATCGTGCGCGGCCCGTCAAGGGCCGGGCAGGCGTATGTCCTCATGCGCCGCGTCAGACAGCGCGCACCAGGAGGCAGGCGCTATGCGAACTGATTAGAGCTTATAGCCCTTAAGGCTGCTGAATGAACCGAAATAGCCGGTTAGAAATGATTTCAGGGTATCGATGTCGAGACTGTATATCTTTTGCTGTTCCTGTTTTTTA
>JAABVY010000251.1:0-662 GCA_011777135.1 Candidatus Zixiibacteriota bacterium
TTCAGGGGCGGATTAAAACTGCTGGGCGTTGCATATCTGGTTTCGGCGGTTGCCATAATAATCGGCAGTATCGTCGAAACAGATTTCATAATGAACATGTTTAGAAAATTTTAATAAAAAGGAATGCATATGGTAACAAGGCGTTTAGACGGGCGAGTTAAACTACTACTTGAAGAACTCGACCAGGCTTATTATTCCAAGGCGTGGCATGGCACTACACTGAAAGGATCGCTTAGAGGTCTGAGACTGAAGCAGGTGCTCTGGCGTCCGGGAAAGAAACGGCATAATATCTGGGAGATCGTGCTGCATTGTGCTTACTGGAAATATGCGGTGCGGCGCCGGATGACCGGCGAGAAACAGGGCTCATTCCCTTACAAAGGCAGCGACTGGATTGAATTGCCTGAGGTATTGGATACGAAAAACTGGCACCGGACCGTCTCTCTTCTGCATGATATGCACCTGCTCCTGAGAGAAACTGTCGCCGACCTTCCCCCTTCAAAGCTTGAGTATGTTCCTGTTCGCGCCAAAGTTCCGAACTATATCACTATTCTGGGGATTGCCTCCCATGACCTCTACCACACCGGGCAGATTCAGCTAATCAAGAAGCTAATGAAAAAGTGAGTGGGCCAAACCTATTGCTCGCATCGCCCATTGTTATGCCA
>JAABVY010000251.1:667-1703 GCA_011777135.1 Candidatus Zixiibacteriota bacterium
CTCAATTCTAAAGCCCTTGCCATATCCTCTCATTTTGCTTAAATTGCCCGATTAAAATTCAAACGAAAGGAAATGAGATGAAGGATAAACGCAATGAGATTCTGGCCCGTACACTGATCAACTATTCCACCGACCTTCAACCCGGAGAGCATATTTACATCGAGATGAAGGGTAAGGAAGCTATGGAGTTGGGCAAGGAATGCATTCGTCAGGCGACCGAAAAAGGCGGCATACCTTTCTGGTTCTACAATGATGAATCGATCCTGCGTCAGTTTCTGCAAACCGCCACAGATGAGCAATTCAAGGAGATGGCCGGGTTTCATCTGGCAATGATGAAGAAGTCCTCTGCATATCTGGGAATCCGCGGCTCCGATAATCCTTTCGATCTGGCAGATATCCCGGAAGAGAGAATGGCTGCATTCAATAAGCTGTTTTATCGTCCGGTGCATCTGGAACAGCGTGTCCGCCAAACAAAATGGTGCGTGATGAGATTCCCTAATAACGCTATGTCTCAGCTGGCTCAGATGCCGCAGGAAAAATTTGAAGAATTTTACTATGATGTCTGCAATGTAGATTACGCCAAGATGTCCAAAGCTATGGACCCGCTGGTGAAGCTCATGCAGCAGACTGAAAAAGTCAGGCTGATGGGTCCGGGCGACACAGATTTGACTTTCTCGATCAAAGATATTGGTGTTGTCAAATGTGACGGCACACGCAACATTCCTGACGNNATCATACAGTATAATACTCCCTCTCTCAAAGACGGTACCGTTTACGAGGACATCCGCTTTGAATTCAAGGATGGGAAGATTGTCAAAGCTACCTGCAAGGGTCCTGAAAACAAGCTCAACAAAGTTCTTGATACCGATGAGAATGCCCGTTATATAGGCGAATTTTCGCTTGGCCTGAATCCGATGATCACCATGCCTATGAAGGACACGCTTTTTGATGAGAAGATAGGCGGGTCTATCCATCTGACGCCCGGGGCATGTTATGATGAAGCTCCCAATGGAAACAAGTCTGACATCCACTGGGA
>JAABVY010000181.1:0-275 GCA_011777135.1 Candidatus Zixiibacteriota bacterium
TCACAGGCGCAACGGGAAATATCGGAGCTGAGATAGTTAATCATCTGCTTCGAGACAGCAATGCCCGATTGACCCTTCTTATCAGGGCAAAGGATTCCGGCAGCGCGTTATCACGCATCCACGAATCATTATCAATTATTGATCCCTGTTTTAAATCAATTGAATTCAGGCGGAGAATCAGAGCGCTACCAGGCGACATCACACTGCCAAATCTGGGATTGCCTGCCGGTGACTATACCAATCTTGTCAAAAAAGCGACCCACATAATCCACTGC
>JAABVY010000181.1:349-1655 GCA_011777135.1 Candidatus Zixiibacteriota bacterium
CCCTGAGAGCTCTCATTCTTGCAAGCCTCATTTTTCGAACTCCTATGAGCAGACAAAATGGGAAGCTGAGCAATTGATTGAACACAGGTTTGGTCAAATGAATATAGATATTTTGCGTCCGAGCATTGTTGCCGGAAATTCGCTTAGCGGAAGAATAAAAGAAGTAAATGTCCTCTATATACCTCTAAAATTGATCCTGCAGGGACTGGTGAAATCATTGCCTGCTCATCCGGATAACAGTCTGGATGTGGTGCCCGTCGATTATTTAGCTAAAGCATCAATTCACATACTGCTTAACGGCAGAAAAGAATCTGGAAGCAGAATATATCATATTTGCGCCGGAGACAAAAAGTCGCCCGCAATCGATGATATAATCAGGCTTACACTACATCATCTAAAACCTCAGGTTAGCTCAAAAATTCTGGCTGGAATGAAGTATATGCCGGATTATGAGGCGCTTAAAACCGATTTTGATGAATCTAGAAATCCTCATCGAGTTGAGCAGGTCATCAAAGCCTATGAACCATATTTGCTGTATCAAAGGAATTTTGATATTTCGAATCTGACAAAAGAGCTGCGCGGTAGCGGAATTCTGCTTCCTGATTTTTCAGAATATTTCAAAAGAACCCTCGATTATGCCATGCAGACTCGTTGGGGCAATCACATCGTGCAGGCGGCATGAGGTAATGTGGCTATGAAAATACAGGCAATCATAAATAAGAATGCCGGTTCGGGCAAGGCCCTGGATGCAATGTTCGCATTGAAGGATGCATTTGGAGACAACGGCCTGAGAATCGAGGAAACAAGATACCGGGGTCATGCCGGGCAAATCGCTCGTGAAGCTGTTGCTGATGGTTGCGAGCTCATTGTAGCGGTAGGCGGTGACGGTACAGTTAATGAGATTGCAAATGCAATAATCGGCTCCAATGTCAGGCTTGGAATTGTGCCCTGTGGAAAAGCTAATGACCTTGCCACTCAGCACGGCATATCCTGTGGTCCTGAAACAGCCGTGAAAATAATTCGTGCGGGCCACACAAGGAATATCGATTGCATTCGGGTGAATGGATATCACTATCTGACCTCGGGCGGCATTGGACTTGGCACTGATGTAATCAAAACAGTGGATAAAATGCTCAAAGGAGGCAGGTTCAGTAAATGGCTGGTACGAAAACTCGGAAATAGAATCTACAGCCTCGGCGTTATCAGAATATTACTGGGAAATAATATTATCCGCCATGCTATCAGGCTTTCTAACGGTCATGAAAATTATGATTCATGCGTGCTATCCTTGGTTGTTGGAAATCAG
>JAABVY010000181.1:1684-9449 GCA_011777135.1 Candidatus Zixiibacteriota bacterium
CATTTCAGGGTTCTACCCTCAGCTGAGAACAATGACGGCAAGTTCGATGTGTGCATAATTAAAGCTGACGGTAGCCGCTTCTGCCTGGCTTTCGCCGTACTCCAAACTATCAGGGGCAGGCACAAAAGTTCATCCTCAGTCTCTGAGGTCCGCGCGGACCGGCTCATAATTAAGAGTGCACAGCCATTGCGATTCTTCGCCGACGGTGAAATTATTATACAGGATAAATATTTCGAAATCCAAATTATTCCCAGGTCAATAAAGCTGCTTACACCAGAAGAAAACGGGGATAGATCATGATATTAATTCAGCTGTCCATAGTAATAATTGTTCTCTCATTGCTTGGCGCACTGCTTATCGCTCTGGACCATGAGAGGCATGAGTTGACCAGAATCCAAAGGCTGGCAAACTGGAAGAAGTATATAGTCTATCTGGTAATTCTATTTGCGCTGATTGCTGTTATCATCACTGGAAAGTACGCCCTCACCTTCTTATTTGCGCTAATCTCATTAGGCGGAGCACTCGAGTACTTCAGAAACGACAAAGGCCGCCTCCTACCGCGAATAATAAAAGCCGCATCACTCTTATTACTGATGTTGATCCTCCTGGGACATCTGTTATTAATCGATTCCTCCAATTGGTATCGCTATGCCATACTTACCTTGCTGATCGTCGGAATTACCGACAGCTATNNATAGACTTTGCAAAAAGCTGAGTCCGGGCAAAACCATAGAGGGTATGCTTGGCGGAATCGCAACATCCTTACTAATTGCTCCTGTCCTGTCGTTTCTGGCCCCTGATATGGATGAAATTAGGCTGCTGGTATTCACATTCATAATTTCGGTCTCCGCGATTGCCGGGGATCTGGGTTTTTCATATATCAAACGAAATCTCATGATTAAAGATTTTTCAAATCTGATTCCAGGACATGGCGGTCTTCTGGATCGCTTCGACAGCCTGATCGCGGCCGCCCCGGTTTCATATTGGACAATATACTATTTCTCTAAATAAGCGAGGTTTGTCATGAAAAAATATATATCTCTATTGTCCCATGCCCTGACCCTGACGGGCCTTGCATTCGCCATGCTTACAATCATGGCGGCATTTGAGGGGCGTTTTGATGCTGCCGCCCGGTTCAGCCTGCTGGTCCTTCTTATTGACCGACTTGACGGCACTCTTGCCCGGCGGCTGGCTGTACGCAAACATTTTCCGAGCATTTCCGGAGAATCCCTGGACATGATAACCGATCTGGTAGGCCTCACTCTTGCTCCCATGATCCTCTTCTGGAGAGCAGGACTTTTCCTTGATGGTTTCGGAGCGGTTCTGGCATGCGCATCGGGTATGGCCGCTTCATATAAATATTCACGCAAAGAGACATTCTTATCCAGTGGTTATTCGATTGGTGCGCCTCCCATATTCTTTTCGATTTTTCTATTCTACTTCCTGAAGTTGCCGCCTGTCTATCCAACAGCTTACACAATTTTCCTGATCGCACTGATTCTTTCACCTGTGAAATATCCGATTACAAGTCTGGTGACAACTCATTGGAAACCCGGATACAAAAGTGTGACCAATTATCTGACCATCATATTCTTTATACCGGTCTTCATCTATCTGCAAACAGCTCCGGCAGTAATCTACTGGATCATGCTCCTGGCAATTATAGTCCAGCTGACCATTTATCCATTTTTGCTGAGCTTCAAGATAATAAAGCCAGTTTTTGACAGGAACTCTTAAGGAGGAAAATAAAANNTGCCACCCGAACAGCGGGTGATCGGGGATCCGCTTGCCGGATATTATGCGGGGGCGGCCGGTATGCGTATGGTTGATATGCTGGGAGGCATCAATCCGTCCTTGCGCAAAGCGATAGTGCTGAGGGCACGTTATATGGATGATTATGCCCGCCAGTCGATCAAAGCCGGATGCACCCAGGTTGTTTTGATGGGTGCCGGGTATGACAGCCGTTACTGGAGAATCGATGAATTCAGGAATGTAAGTATATATGAACTTGACCTCGAGTCTACCCAGCTTGTCAAGAAATCTCTTACACGCAGAAAGCTGGGTTACCTGCCGCGCAATGTGAAGTACATCCCGATCGACTTTTCCAGGCAGTCGATGACCCGGAAATTAAAGGATGCTGGATTCAAGAACCATAAGAAAACTCTGTTTATCTGGGAAGGTGTTTCGCTCTTTTTGAATCTGGATATCGTGCTTGAAATCCTGGGCCGCTTGAAAGAAATGGGTGACGGCAATCGTTTGGTATTCGATTTTGTGCCGCCAGAACTTATTGATGATGAAACCAATTATATCGGCAACCGAAAGCTGATCCAGCTCTGCGCCTCGATCAAGGAACCGCTCACCTTTGGCTGCCATCCGGACAAGATTAGAAAATTTCTGCAGATGCTTGGTTATTCAAATATCGAGATTATGAGCATGCGCGAAGCTCATCAACTCTACCTCGGCTCGGATCAAATCGAAGATTGCTACTATTTTGTCACCGCCGAATGCGGCGGATTTATAAATCATGATAGCAGTCAGAAAAATAATGGCAATGGAAATAACATGATAATCCAGTCTTAGGAAAGGACCAAAGATGTTGAAACATGCACCTAGCTTGATGTAATGGTAATAAGATAACTTTCGCAGCCTTCATAAAATTCTGTATGTAGAAATTTATATAGCGGTGCAGGGAAGAGCAACATTATTGGTATCAAGCTGCCATTCCATTTTAGCTCAAATGAAACAGCAGCTTAATACAAACGACTCAATCCCGCAAGGCGAGATCTAATATACAATTGATCTATTGATCTTTGATACATCGCACTGAAAGCCCAGAATGTTTCGGTTCCCAAAGACGATCAACAGCTGCGCTAACAGCAGATAATCCCCTGTACCACGGGTAGTTGTTAAAATCATATAACGAGGAAGTCCAAAATTCGGCCGCATGAAACATACTTTCGAAGTACTGAATTCGTACACCGCCCGGCAGCGCAGTAAAACCGCTTTCGTTGGTGGCGCCTTCGTTGGGAGTAGTCCAATGCTCCGTGCCGGCTTCTTTGAGTTTCCCGCCTACACCCCATCCGCGCCAGTTGATATCATCTGCTCCTGCCTGGCTCATGCCAAGATAAATCTCTAATTGCTTCCACTCAGCATCACTGGGCACATGCCAGCCCTCTGGAGCCAAACCACGACTGTCATCTACTGC
Source organism: Candidatus Zixiibacteriota bacterium (assembly GCA_011777135.1). Lineage (GTDB taxonomy): Bacteria > Zixibacteria > MSB-5A5 > JAABVY01 > JAABVY01 > JAABVY01. Next base: position 4,890 of record JAABVY010000181.1, read on the forward strand.
ATACCAATTATACAATCTCCCGTAAACGTCACTATTACCTTCATAGTTACCGTAATTGCAATATGCCCCGGACGTAGAAGCAAACCAATCATACCAATCGGTCACATTGGGAATAGCATCCCCATTGCGATAGTGGGTGACTTTCAGATTCTCCTTCATCCAGCACTGGTCACCAATTACAACTGTCTCATAAACATTTCCATCATAATCAATCACCGTAGGCGGGCAGTCAACACAGCAACCCGAATTAGGAGCGGGCCCGCCAATAAAGACATGATTGACAATAAACACAGCATCGCTGACATTTAAAGCACCATCGCTATTGGCATCGCCACAAATATAGTCTTCTCGATTGGAATATTTAGTGATATCCCTTACACAGCGTAGCGATAACCCATGTCCATCATTGGGATGGGTGCGACGGATTTGGGCGGAGTTGTAGCTCAAGAGTCGTTCCCAGGCAATATTACGTACTGCCTCAGTGGTTGTCCAAAAGCGGGCAGTCTCACCTAAACCGAAGAATGAAGCATAGCGCCAGCCGGCGGCCAGAGCAGTAAAACCGCTCTCATTTGTTGCGCCAGTATTTGGACTGTTCCAAGATAATGTTTCAGATTCTTTTAGTTTGCCGCCTTCATCAGTACCGCGCCATCCTTCAGCATCAGCATCGGTCGGGCTCATGCCAAGATACATCTCAAGCTGTTTCCACTCTTCATCTGTCGGTACGTGCCAGCCTACCGGTGCTATTCCTCTGGCGTCAACTACGGCATGCCAGTTATAGAGCCTACCAATATAGGAAACCCAAAATTCATCATTAAGATAATTGCAGTAAGCGCCTGTCGTAAGGTATGGCCATTCAGCATCATCGGTTACATTGGGTATAGGGTCTCCATTACGATAATGTGTTACTTTAAGATTTTCCTTCATCCAGCACTGGTTGCCAATCAGAACTGTCTCGTAAACATTCCCATCATAGTCAGTCACTGTTGGCGGGCAAACGTCACAGCAGTAAGGGACTGGAGCTGGCCCCCCTATAAAAACATGATTGACTATATAAACGGCGTCGCTGACATTCAGCGTGCCGTCACTGTTGGCATCACCACAAATATAGGCTGAACTTGAACCAGTGAAGACCACGCCATTGAATGCAATGATGGAAATCAGGGCAAATAAATAGAATTTCTTTCTCATAAGCTTGACTCCTTAAGATAATATAACAAATTTTTCAACCCATGATATTGCAGGCGCGGAAGTTGTCTGTCGCGTTTCCATGTTCAATCGCAATATCAAGTACATAATTCTGATATCGCAAAACCACTCCTTTTGTCAAAAGCGATAGTCAATCCTTTATACATCGAACAGAATAACCGTATCTGCTCGGGGAAAGAAAATTGCCGATGGTCGCGTCATCAAAACTCAGACTCCGCATCCATACTCCGGCAGTAGGGTAGAGTGTCGAAGACCAAAAGTAAGCACCTGTTCCCATATAGTCCCAAGCCCCACTAAAAGTGCGCCAACCGCCGGGCAGTGCAGTATAACGACTTTCATTAGTAGCGCCTGCGTTGGGTGGATCCCAATGCTCAGTCCCAGCCTCTTTCATCTTCCCCCCGGCAATTTCCTCACCTCCAAGATATTCCACTAATATTTGCCATTCTGCATTGCTGGGTACATGCCAGCCCTCCGGCGCTATATGGCGGTAATCATCAACGGCATACCAGTTATACAATCTACCATATACAGCAACATAGCCTTCATCGTTATAATAATTGCAATAGGCTCCTGTAGAAAGAGCCTCCCACGCGCCATAGTCAGTCACATTGGGAATTTGGTCACCATTCTGATAATGGGTTACCTTTAAATTTTCTGCCATCCAGCACTGGTCACCAATAAGAATTGTATAATATACATTACCATCATAATCGGTCACTGTCGGCGGGCAATCAGGGCAGCAGCCCGGATCGGGCGCGTCACCGCCAATAAAAACATGATTAATAATAAAAACAGCATCGCTAACATTCAGCATACCGTCACCATTTGCATCACCGCAAACATAGGCAGCTTCAGTCGAATTTTTGGTCAAGTCCCTGACACAACGAATCGACAATCCATGATCATTATTGGGATGAGTGCGACGGATTTGTGCGGAGTTGTAGCTCAAGAGTCGTTCCCATGCAGTATTAGGTACTCCCACAGTGGTTGTCCATAGTCGAGCAGTCTCGCCCACACCGAAGAACGAAGCATAGCGCGAGCCAGCTCCCCTGGCAGCAAAACCGCTTTCATTGGTCGCACCCGTGTTGGGACTTTCCCAATATGTATAGCCGGTTTCTTTTAACTTCCCGCCTTCATCGGTACCTCGCCAATTTTCAGCATCAGCATCGGTCGAGCTCATACCAAGATACATTTCCAACTGCTTATATTCTTCATCAGATGGTACATGCCAGCCTATCGGTGCAATATTACGGCTGTCGACCGCAGCAAACCAGTTATATAGCCTACCATAAACGGCTACGTGGCCTTCGTCGTTATTGTAGTTACAGTAAGCTCCGGTAGTTAAATCCAGCCATTCAGTGCCATTGGTTACATTGGGTATAGGGTCTCCATTACGGTAATGTGTCACTCTTAGATTCTCCGCCATCCAGCACTGATCGCCAATACGAACTGTCTCGTAGACATTGCCATCGTAATCGGTCATTGTCAATCCGCAGACAAAATCACAACAGTTAGGATCTGGAGCTGGACCGCCGATAAAAACATGATTAACAATGAAGACGGCATCGCTAACATTCAGCGTGCCGTCACCGTTGGCATCACCACAAACATAGGCTGAACTTGAATCAATGAAGACCAAGCCATTGAATGCAATGATGGAAATCAGGGCAAATAAGTAGAACTTCTTGCTCATGAGGCTTCCCCCTTATGGTATTAAATTTTTACAAAATTGCGAAATCCGAAGCTGTCAGCCCGGTTGGTGAGTGGTCGCTTAGCTTAAATATATAATCTGGACATCCCAAAATCAACAGTTTTTCTCAAATATAATTGACATCTCTATTAAGATTTTCCATGGCAGCCATCAATCCTTGACACAACGGATGGAGAATCCGCAAGGTCTATAAATATTATTGCGGCCAATCTGCGAACTCACAAAACTAAGGCCACGATACCAAGAGTATATGCCAGCCTCTGTGGATGACCAAAATAGCGCTTCTTCACCAAAACTAGCGAAGCTACCATTGCTATAGCGATACCCCCCCGGAAGCGCAGTAAAACCGCTTTCGTTTGTGGCTCCTGTGTTTGGGCTATTCCAATGTGCTGTGCCAGCTTCTTTCAGCTTGCCTCCTTCAGTTGTACCACGCAAGCCAGTATTATCTGCCTCCGCTTGGCTCATACCAAGATGCATCTCCAACTGCTTCCATTCAGCATCTGTTGGTATATGCCAGCCTTCCGGAGCTAAATTGCGACTGTCAGAAACTGCATACCAATTATATAGTCGTCCATAAACGGCCACATTGCCTTCATTGTTGTTATAGTTGCAAAAAGCTCCCGTTGAAAGACCATACCATGTACTACCGTCAGTTACATGTTGAATGGGGTCCCCATTCCGGTAGTGTGTAACCTTCAGATTCCCCATCATCCAGCACTGATCACCAAGGAGAACCGTCTGATAGACATTGCCATCGTAGTCAGTCACTGTCGGCGGACAGCCAGCACAGCAATTGGGATTAGGGGCGGGTCCGCCTATGAAAACATGATTGATAATGAAAACGGCATCGCTGACATTTAGTGCGCCATCTTCATTGACATCGCCACAGACGTGGTCAGCATTTGAATCATTCGTATGCAGACTGATAAATGCAAAAATGACAATTAGGGCAAGCAGATGAAGCTTCTTACTCATGAGGCTTCCCCCTTTATAGTATAATATTTTTTTAGTCGAAATTGCGAAATCTGAAGTTGTCAGCCCGTTTGGTGAGTGGTCGCTAAGCTTAAATATATAGTTTTGGCATCCCAAAATCAACAGTTTTTCGAAGAATGAGCCGGAAACGTTATTTAGTCAGGATGTCGTTCAGGGGCACTCAAAGTTACAAAAGGAGAGTGAAAACGGCAATACCTTATTGCCGCATAAACAAAATAGCGGTGCAGGGAAAAGCAACATTATTGGNNTGTAAGTGATTGTGGAAAAAAAGGATAAAAAATAATAGCGGTGCAGGGACTCGAACCCCGGACACGCGGATTATGATTCCGCTGCTCTAACCAACTGAGCTACACCGCCATATATAGTCTAAATCTCCCATTTTCGGCCAGAGAGATTTTACAATCTATTAATTTATCGGGCAAAGTCAAGCAGATTTAGACCCGCCAAATTATATATATTCTTCAGCATCCAAATTGTTCCCGGACCATAAAAATTCCCTTCAAACCATCCTGCCAGAGATACTATAAGCAATTAAAAGAAAGACATTTAGAAAAGCACAATATTTCAAATAAAACAAGAATTCGCATCGATATCATAATAAGAGCTTGACATTTTTTTCACAATGTTCTATTATTGTGAACGAATTTTTG
>JAABVY010000181.1:9515-9947 GCA_011777135.1 Candidatus Zixiibacteriota bacterium
GCCCAGGCCCAATTTGACAATATAGCCGAGAAGCTCGACCTGGACCAGGCCACAAGGCAGCTATTGCGCGAGCCATTACGTGAATACTCTTTCGCAATTCCGGTCCATATGGATGATGGCTCTGTTAGGGTCTTCAGAGGATTCAGGGTACAGCATAATGATGCCCGCGGCCCCAGCAAAGGCGGGATCAGGTTCCATCCCCAGGAAACCATCAACACCGTGCGCGCATTGGCGATGTGGATGACATGGAAATGTGCAGTGGTTGAAATTCCGTTGGGCGGAGCCAAAGGCGGAGTTATCTGCGATCCGCATAACCTCAGCCTGCGCGAGCAGGAGCAGATCTGCCGCGGATGGATCCGTCAGCTGGCCCGGGATATTGGGCCCTATCGCGATGTTCCCGCGCCGGATGTTATGACCAGCGCCCAGCATATG